>NZ_JBFAHJ010000011.1:79441-262224 GCF_040654115.1 Nonomuraea sp. NPDC050786 | reverse complement strand
GCCGTCTCGCCGGCGAGACGGCGGGACGGCCGGGACCTGCTCCGCCGTCGCGGTCCGGTCTCATTCCGTCACAGTCCGGTGATCCGCGTCCCCGGCGCCGCACACATCGTTCAGCTGCTTGAGATATGTCAGGCCCGACAGGACCTCGTCCGTGGGCAGGCCGAAGTCGATGAGGCAGGCGACCTCGTCCACGCCGAGCTCGGCGAGGCGGGCGACGACCCGCTCGCCCTTGGCGACCGAGCCGAGCAGCCCGATGTTGTCGAAGTAGTGCTCGAAGGAGCGCTCGACCAGCATGTCGATCTCGTCGGGCCCCAGGCTTTCGGTGCTGACGTCCGACGCCAGGATCAGGCCGAGGGAGCTGCGAAGGTAGTCCGTCAGCGGCGGCCTGACCACTTCCCGGACGGCCTCGGTGTCCTCACCGAGAAACGTGTGCACCATCACCACGACATGGCCCCGCCAGCCGGTCGGACCGGTCTCGGCCGCGGCCTTCCGGTACTCTGCGATCTTCTCGCCGAGCTGCTCGGTGCTCTGCCCGAGCAGGTGGGTGAGAAGGCCGGCGCCGATCCGGCCTGCGCTCCGGAAGGTCTCGACGTCCCCGACGCTGCTGACCCACACGGGGAACCCGGCCTGCACCGGGGGCGGGAACGAGCGCACCTTCGTCAGGTTTCCCTTGCCGTCGGCGACCTCGACGGGTTCCCCACGCCACAGCGCCCGCACCTGCTCGATCCGCTCGAACATCTCCGTCCGGCGATCCGCGTAGGCCGACGGGTTCAGCGCGAAGTCGGTGACGTGCCATCCGGAGGCGAACGAGACCCCGGCGCGGCCGTGGGAGATGTTGTCCACCACCGACCATTCCTCGGCGATGCGCAACGGGTGGTGCAGCGGCGCCACGACGCTTCCGGCCCTGATCCCGACGCGGTCGGTGATCGAGGCGATCGCCGCGCTGGTCACCGAGGGGTTCGGATAGGTCCCCCCGAAGGGATGGAAATGGCGCTCCGGGGTCCACACGGCGCGGAAGCCGTTCTCGTCGGCGAAACGGGCGCCGTCGAGCAGTAGGCGGTACCGGTCGTCCTCGGAGATACCGCTGTCATTCGCGAAGTAGAAGAGGCTGATATCCATTCTGCTTTCCCCCTGGCTTTACGGCGCCACGCGCGGGAGTGCGGTTGTCCCGGTCGCTCCGGTGCGGATATCCGGTGCCGTGCTGGAGCGGTATGCGCGACCCTAAATGCATGCGGCGCCGGGCATCAATCGAATCGCGGCTCCCTCGGAATCCGAGCGTGGAACCTTGTCTCGCTGGCGAGACAGGCGCGACACATGCTTCGGTCCGCCGGGTATCGTCGTGTCGTCGGCCGCCGTTTCCGGCGCCGGCGTCGGAGTGCTAATCGTCGGGGTGCTTATAAAGGAGAGCCGTGACCAGTCCCTTCGAAGACGAAGAAGGCGCGTACGTGGTCCTGGTCAACGCCGAGAACCAGCACTCGCTGTGGCCTGCGGTCGCGGCGGTGCCCGCCGGCTGGACGGTCGTGCATGGCGAGGACACCCGCCAGAACTGCCTGGAATACGTTTCCGTGAACTGGACGGACATGCGGCCGGCCAGTCTGATGAAGGAGATGGCCGATGAGCCGCGGTAGCGAGGTGATGACCGCCGGCGGCGAGTTCCGCAACGCCATGGACGAACTGGTGGTCGGCAATGTGCGCAAGCTCCTGGGAAACCCCGACATCGGCATCAGCGATGATTTCCTGGCCGCCGGCGGCAACTCCATCGTCGCGATCCGCCTCGGGCAGGCGCTGCGCGAGGAGCTCGGCATACCCAGGATCACCGGTGTCATCCTCAAGAACCCTGTGCTCAGCGACCTCAGCGACGCCCTGAGCGCCCTGGCCGGCGAGGCCGCCTGACCCATCAAGAGACGACAACATGGGCGACGCGAGCAGCCCATGTCCAACCATCGCCAGGGAGCCATGATCGAGGCTCGTACATCCCATCCGATCGGCCCGGAGGACTTCCGCACGGCGCTGGCGAACCAGGCCGCCGGCGTGGTGGTGATCACCACCCGGGTAGCCGAATCCCTGGCCGGGTTGACGGTGACGTCATTTACATCGGTCAGCCTGGCGCCGCCGCTCGTCTCGTTCTATGTCGACGGGAATTCCGCGACACTGCGACTGCTGAGAGTGGCTCCGTTCTTCGTGGTCAACATTCTTGCCGACCACCAAGCGGATGTCGCTCGCAGGTTCGCGGCCAAAGGACTCGACAGATTCGAACCGGCCGACTCATGGTATCCCGCCGAGATTTCCGGCCTGCCCCTCGTCAAGAACTCGGCGGCCCGTCTCATCTGCTCCTCGCGCGCCACGAATGGTGGGGCCCTGCCGATAGGCGATCATGTGTTGTTGGTGGGTGAGGTGGTCGCCGCCGAAGTTGACCGGGAGAGCCAGCCGCTGCTCTACCGGAGAGGCCGGTTCGGCCGCTTCGTGGACCACGAGCCGACCCTGCGGGAGTCCCGGGCGGACCGTAGAAGGAATGAGCCGAATGAGGCGTGACATCGATGTCCACGGCACCGTATAAGCGTTCGATCTCACGATGTCTGCGGCGGGCACCTTGCCTGGCGTTCCCGCTCCTCGGCTGCGGACCCTCTCGCCGTGGGCTGGTGGCGCAGCTCCTCGTACGAGGCCGGCGCCTCGCTCTGGCGTCCGGCCAGGTAAAGGGCCCGGAGCTGGACGGAGGGCAGCCGCTCACGCAGCGGATGGCGAGCCACCGGATCGGCGAGCTCCCCAATGAGGAGGCGGTCGCCCGTGGCCAGGCGGGCCTCGGCCTGCTCCTCCACGATGGCGAGGCGCCGCCCGGCCGGCTGGCGCGCGGTCGCGCGCACGACCTCCTCGTCGGCGAGACCGGCGTACGCACCATCAGCGGACCGAACACCCCGAACCACACAGCGGCCACTGTCCACAGCCCATCAGCGGACCGTCAGGCATCCCGAAGAGCCCAGGAGCACAGTCGTCACGGCCACGGAACACGAGAGATCGGACGATGACCATGTCGAGCACCGCGTTGACCTCCCGCCTGTTCGAACCCGCCAGGCTCGGCGCCCCGCACCTGTCCAACTGGCTGGGGATGGCATCGCTAGCCCGCAACCGCGCGTCGGCCGCCGGCGTCCCTGAGCCGATCATGGCGACGTACTACGTCCAGCGCGCGTCCGCCGGGCTGGTCATCGGTGAGCCGACCACGCCGAACGCGGTCGGGCCCACCTACCCCGGCATCCCCGCCATGTACCACGACGCGAGCGTGGCCGGCCGGCGTCGCGTCACCGCCGCGGTGAGCGCCACAGGCGGCACGATGTTCCCGCCATTGCAGCACGGCGGACGGATCGGCCACCCGGACACCACCGGGCTGCCGCTGATCGTGCCCTCGTCGGTGGCGTTCCCCGGCTCGATCTTCACTCCGGGCGCGTCCAGGCCGGGCGTCGTGCCCCGCGAGATGACCGTCGCGGAGATCCGCTCCATCGTGGCCGACTTCGCCGCCGCCCGGCGTGCAATCGACCCCGGGCTCGAGGGGCGGAGGTACACGGCGGTAACGGCTACTTCATCCACCATTCCTGTCGAAGGTCACCAACCATCGCGCCGACGCCTATGGCAGCTCGACGGCCGGACGCATCCACTTCGCGGTCGAGGTGGCCGAGGCCATCGCCGACGCGATTGGCCTCGCACAGGTGGGTCTGTGCACCGTCCTCTGCATTACGGCCACCGCCATGCGCGAGCACGACATTGAACGCTTCCATCCCGCGCTCGTCGGCGCGCCGGCAGACGAGGGCCTGGCCGGCCTACCTGCAGGTTATGTTCGCCGATCCCGTCCAGCCCCTGTTCCAGCGCATCCGCGGCGACTGGCCGGCCATGCTGATCGCCAACCCGGCGCTGCCCCGGCCGCCCTCGTTCTCCGCAGACCTGATCCCGCTGAAACGGGCATTCCTGGCAAACCTCGACCCGGCCGAACGGTCCCGCCGCAGCGCGCCGCTCAACCCGATGCGCCCGGAGCCCTGGGATGAGGGTGGGAGCTCGGTTAGACCGGCCACCCGGTGCCGGCCACCACCGCGTGGCAAGAGCACGATGCGGTCGTGACCTGATCGTCTTTCGCCCCACCGTCTGGCGCCGCTCGGCGTCGTCGTTCTACGAGGCGTTGGCGGGGCGGTAGACGAGGTAAAGCACGCTTGTGGTGAAGGTTTCGCAGTTCCAGGGGATGGGCTGGACTTGGCGGTACTCGATCCCGCCGGTCAGCAGCGGGATCACGCCGGAGTCGTCGGTGGGGGCTCGGAGCGCAGGAAGAGCTGTCGGCGGCGTTGGAGCACGCACCGAGCACAGAGGCGTGAACCATGCCTGGTGCAGGCGGGGGCTATAGCACGGGATCCATTACGCGAGTCACGGCGTGATGGTTGATTAGGGTGTCCGCCGTGCTCGGTGCGTGCTCGTACGCCCCGTCACATGCCGTCAGGGCCGGCACCGCCTGACACACAAAACGCGCTGAGGTGGCATGAACCGTCACCCAACGGCACGTCGCGGCACCAAAGGATCTTGCTTCTAATCCGACGGTCGCAGGTTCGAATCCTGCAGGGCGCGCTTTGATCATGGTCTGACCTGGGGTTATGCGGGATCGGATGCGTTCTAGAATTTTCGTCTAGCGCTTGCGTGCTCCCCACGTGCTCGCGCGCACCAACCCCGCACATCCCATGATCCAATCGTCGTCTCCTGCTGCTGCGGAAAAGCAGCGGCCCCGCCCCGCCGCGAGCAGGCGGCGAGTGCGGGACCGGATGCTTAATCCGACTGTCAGCTTCATATCGAGATGAGTTTTCCGGGTTCGGCCTGGTCTTCTTCGCCGAACAGCAAGGCTGCGGTCTTCTCGGCCGCGGCCGTGGCCACCTGCGGGTAGACGGACGTGTAGGTGTCGGCGGTGAAGGCGCTGGAGGTGTGCCCCAGTGTTTCCTGCACGACCTTCATCTCCACCCCGGCCGCCAGCATCAGCGAGGCCGCGCCATGGCGGAGATCGTGGAGCCGGATGGGTGGCAGGCCGGCAGGTAGGCCAGCCAGAGGAACTGCTCGGAGACGTGCTGGGGATGCAGGCGGCTGCCATTGGGTTGGGTGAAGACGAACCCGCTGTCGGTTCAGGCCTCATCCATGGCCAAACGATCCTGAAGTTGCTGCTGCCGGTGGGCGCGGAGGACTTGGGCGGTATCGGTGTCCAGGGCGATGGTGTGTATAGAGGCGTCGGTCCTGGGCGTGCCCTCGTGGACCTGCCAGGCAACTGCACGAGCTGCCAAGTCACCGTCAGGGTATGGCCGTCGACCTCCTTCCAGTGCGACCCGCAGGCTTCGCTCCGGCGCAGGCCGCGCAACGCGATAAGGCGGCACAGCGCGAACAGGTGGTGACGCTGCGCCTCTTCGAGGAACAGGCGGGTGTGCGCTGGGGTCCACACCATGACCGAGGAGGGACGCGGCACGCTGGTGTAGGCGTCGATCGGGTCGACCCGCTGCCCACCCGGCGCTGCTATTCCGCCTGCTGGTAGGCGCGGAGCCGTTCTGCCAGGCGCGGACCCGCCCATCGGCCCACGACGGCCGAGGCTCTTGCCACCTACCGACGCAACACCGCGAGTTGATGACGCAGGGCGAGGATCTTCGCATCCTTCGACCCCTGCGAGCACCCCAGCAGCACCACCTGCCCCGCAGGCCGAACAAGATCAGATAAACCAGCCGCAACGCCATGAACAGCGATCGCGCCCGCCAGCGCGGAAACGCCAAACCCCAGATCAGCCCGCCGACCGAGTTTCGGGCACCCACAGGGGCTTCCTCACCACGAAATGGCCGAACACCACCATGTCCAGGGCACTCGACCAGAATGATCGCAAAGCATCGGAAACGGTGCAGACGATGGGCTCGCCGGCCAGATTGAAGGAGGTGTTGAGCAGGACGGGCACGCCGGTTAACTGGCCGAAGCCAGTGAGCAGGGCGTGATACGCCGGCAGGACGGACCGGTCGACCGCCTGCGCGCGCACGGTGCCGTCGACGTGGACGACCGCGGGCGCCTGCCGGCGCAGCCGCTCCGTGGCACGGCCGGCGACCGTCATGAACCTTTGATCACCGTTGCCGGTGACGTATTCGCCCAGCACCTCGGCCGGGATGGACGGGCAGAAGGGACGCCAGGGCTCGCGCATCTTGACCGCCTCGTTGACTCGGTCGCGCATCGACTCGTCCCGAGGATCCGCCAGGATGCTGCGCTGGCCTAGGGCGCGCGCCCCCGCCTCCATGCGGCCGTCGACCCAGCCCACGATGGCTCCCCGAGCCAGTTCGCGCGCGGTGTGCGCGGCCGGATCGTCCACCCGCTCGTAGGCGACGCCGATCCTGCGGAGTTCCGCCTCGACTTGCGCCTCGTCCAAGCCGGGGCCGAGGGCGACGTGGGCGAGAGGCTCGGGCGGATAACCGTCCTCGAGCGAGAGCGCCAGGGCCGCTCCTGCTGCGGCGCCGGCGTCGCCGCACATCGGATGGGCGAACGTGGCGACGGCGCCGCTCCGGTCGCCGATGGCCGCGTTCATCTTCACGTTGTTGGCCACCCCGCCGCCGATCGCCACGTGGCGCAGCCCGGTGCTCTCCACCGCCCAGCGCACCAGCCGGCACATGGCGTCTTCCACTGCCTGCTGCGCCGCCCGGGCCACAGCGCGATGCCAGCCCGTGATCTCCGCACCGGTCGCCCGGGGCGGCTGTCCCAGCAACTCCGTCATGTCGTCGGTGAAGCGGCCCGAATGGCTGTGCCGGCCGTGGTGGATGAAGCGCGGGTCCAGGAGGTAGGAGATCCCGTCCGGATGGGGCTGTAGCACACGGGCGACCTTCTCCGCGAGCTCCGCGTCGGCTTCGCCGTACGCGGCCAGACCCATGACCTTGTATTCTTCGCCGTAGGCGTGAAATCCCAGGTACTCGGTGATGGCCGCGTAGAACCAACCGATGGAGTGCGGCATGGTGATCGACCGCAAGGGCTTCAAGCGTCCGTCACGCAGCTCCCATAGCACGGTGCATTCGGTGTCGCCGCTGCCGTCGGCCGTGAGCACCACGCACTCGTCGAACCCGGACTGCAGGCCAGCCTGGACCGCGTGTACGTAATGGTGTGGCACTCCGCGCACAGCCGGAACGCTCACTTCGCCGAACAGGCGCCGCCACGAGCGAGCGTGATGTGCCTGGAGCGCCGCGGTGGTGAAGGAACCCAGCTTCTGCGACTGCCACCGGCGGGTCGCCTCGTCGAGCCGATAATCGGCGGCGAGCCGTTCGTAGAAGGCAGCGATGCGCCCGTCGGCAAACGCGTCCGTGTCCCACGCGACCGCGATCGCGTCAATATCGGACACCTCCACGCCGGTTTCCCGCAGGGCCCAGCGCAGAGCGCGCACCGGATACCGGTGGGGAGCGTGCTTGTAGCGCAGCAGCCGCTCCTCCTCCACGTAGGCGAGGACCGAGCCGTCGTGGACCACCGCGACCGCCGGGTCAACATGACCCGCTGCTATACCCACATATGTTGCCATGCCACTCCTTGTCGGTTAAGGACACGGGCATCAAGCCTTCTCGGAAACGACCTGCCCCTCCAGGAGCCGGGCTTCGGCCAGTCCGTCCCGCATCACCTGCTCCATCGAGGAGTACTCCCAGCGTCCGTAGCGGCCGAGCGGTACGACGCCCAGCTCGCGCAGCGCCCGCGCGGCCGCCGCCACCACGGGGGCGGACTCCCGGGTGAAAACTACGTACGCCGGATCGGCGTCCATGACATGCGTCCCCGCCACGACGGATCCGGTCGGGATCACCCCCACCCGGCGGACGCTGCGGATGACCTCGGAGGCCAGCTCAGCGGGCGGCACGGGAGGGTCTTCCGAGCGCTCGGTCACCTCCGCCATCAGGCCCCAGCCGGACGGCGGAGCCATCAAGGAATCGAAGGAGGTCTGGAAGATCAGCCGGGTGAACGGCAGGCTCTCGTCGGTGTAGTAGCGCCACAGCGGCTGGCCCGCGCCGTGGGGACCGAGGATGCGCAGTGCCACCGAGCGGACCCGGTTCTGAGGCAGGCGGCCGCAGGCCTCCCGCAAGGCCGCGGGGATCCCGCCGGTCAGGGCGGCGGTCGCCGGCAACGGTGCCGTCGACAGACACGCGCGCCGGAATCGGAACGACACCGCACGGCCATCGTGTTCGCAGACCACGATTCGTCGTCCGGTGTCGATGTGCCTGACGGTGTGCCGCAACCGAAGATCCTTCACCCGGCTCGCCCAGGCATCCACGAGGACCTGCATGCCCCGCCGCTTCGCGCCGGCCGGCGGGCGCGGATACCAGCCGTTGCTGTTGTAGGCGGCCCGCTGGCCGTCCGCGCCGAACGACCCCCGCAGGACGGCTTCCAACGAGGGCCGCGCCAGATTCCACTGGAACCCCTGCGGCGCGAGCGTGCTGAGCGGCCTGCGCCAGAGCTTGCGGTTGTAGGGGAAGTAGAAATGCTCGCACATGGCGTCGCCGAAAGTCGTACGGAGAAGCTCCTCATAGTTCTCGCTCGGCCCATGAGCTTGAAAGGTGGCGCGAGCGAAGTCGGCGACGCACGCGACGCGCGCAGGTTCGGACAGATCCGCCAGATGCAACTGGAACGGATAGCGGACTGTCCCTGACGGCGTCTCGATCCACGCGTCGGGCTGGCAGGGCTGCAGCACGTTGCCGAGCATGCCACGGACCGCGCGCTCGACCGACCGATCCGAGAAGTGCAGCAGGTGCAGGACGCGGTCGAACCACCACCCGCTTACGTGATCTGATCGTGCGAGCCCTCCGGGTTCCTCCTCCCGGTCGACGACAATCACATCGCCACCCAGGGTTGCCGCGGCACTGAGGCCCGCCAGCCCCGCGCCGATGACGAGCACGTCGGTCTCGATGACACCCATCCGTCGGACGCCCCGGCTCAGAACAGGCGCTGACGGACGCCGACGAACGCCTCCGCCGCGGCGCAGCCGAAGCGTGCGCCGCGCAGCGTCGCCAAGGACCGGATCGCCTCCAGCGAGCGCTCATGCGGAAATGCCTTGAGCTGCGAGGTGAAGCACGACATCGCCGCCAGCTTCGTCTCGAGATGATCCGCCACGTCGGTGAACGCCGTCGGAGTGAACTGCGCCGCGTAGGGCGCGTTCCAGTTGGTCTGGGAGAGCGTCTCGTAGCAGTACACCGCGGTGGGAGCGAAGGGCGTGACGGGACGAGCGCAGACGATGGAGGACAGGGACACCCGCTGGTGATCCATGAACAGGTCTCCGCCGAACGGGAGGAACACCGCCTCGGGCCGGACCTCCTCGAAGATCGACAGAAGTGCGGCGTTGACATCGGCATGAGGAATGTGGTCAAGCTCCGCAATGGGAAAGTCGAGAACGATGGTCCGTGACACGCCGAGCAGCTTGTGCGCGTCGTGCGCCTCGCGGACGCCCGCCTCGCCGAACTCCGCGGAGAAGCGTGGAGGCTGCGCGCGGGAGACGATCGCCACCACGACCTCGCCACCGGCGGCGGCCAGTTTCGCCATCGTGGCGCCAGCACCGAGCACGTCGTCGTCAGGATGCGGTGCGACCACCAGGGTGCGTTCAGGTACGTACATCTCGATCTCTTTCTCGTCGGGCCATCAGGCCGCTCAGAACGCCGATATGCCATCCCAGGTCCCAGGCGAGCTGCCATCGGCGGGCGCGGCCGAGCATCATGGGCGTGGACATCAGGACCTTGAGGCACGCCTTCAGGTGGCTGGGCCAGGTCACCGGGTCCAAGCCGTGGGCGAGGAACTTCTCGCGGAGGAGGACGACGTCCCTGCCCTGGAATAAGCCTCGTCGCAGGTGCCCACGGCTGGATGAGCGCATCCGCACGGAGACCACAGTGTCGGCCATGTGGATGGCACGGCCCGCGAGCTGCGCGCGGAAGCACAGATCCAGGTCGGCGAGCGCCGGAAGGGCTTCGTCGAAGCCGCCGACCTCGTCAAAGAGGGCCCGCGACAGCCCCATCAGACCGCCCGGCACAACCGGCAGGAACCGCGTAGCGGACGGAACCTCGCCTAGCTGTTTAGGCGGACACCGCCGCAGGGTTTCCTCGCTGTTGAGCCTTGAGTAGTCGATGCGACTGCCTATCAGGTCGCCGTCCGCCAGGGCCACGGTCATCGCCTTGAGATAACCGGATGCAATCAGATCGTCCGCGTCCAGGAAGAGGAGCTTCGCCGCGGCGCTGGCGCGCGCGCCGGCGTTCCTGGCGGCTCCCGTGCCGCTGCGCCGGGGCAGCTTGACTAGGACCAGGCCGGGCAACCTGTGCTGATACCGCCGTACGACCGACTCGAGCGCATCGGTCGAACCGTCGTCCACCACGACGACACCCCAGTCGTCCGGGCACTCTTCGGCTGCCAGCGCATCGAGCTGCGTGCCGATCTGATCGGCAGCATTGTGACAGGGAATTATGATCGAGACGTCCATATCAGACCAGCGATCTGGTGGCAGGAAACGGCTCAATGCCGGAGGTGAAGAGCCGGGTCCGAAGGTCCTGATCCCAGCGCAGCGGGACCTGGAGGTCCAGCTGAGCATAGGTATCGGCATACTCGACGGTCAGGCCATCCTGCCGGCCCAGCTCCGCTACGACCTCCGCCGGAATGGGCGCCTCGGGGTAGAGCCGCTGGGCGTTCACGAACGCGAAGTACACCGGCCGGGCGAGCCTGTACCGCGCGCAGCAGGCCAGTAGCTCATCCCAGTCCAGCGACACGCGACGCAGGTAGCCCAGCACGTCCAGATACTGGGTCAGACGCTGGTGTTTGCCACGGCGGAGGTAGCGCAGCGAGGTTGACTCCTTGTGCAGATGGCCGCACAAATCGATGACCATGTGGTGCGGCGCGAGGACGGGTAGCGCGCCGGCCGTTTCAGAGTCGATGGTGACCGCGGAGTCGAGGAGGTGGCCAGCCGGAAGCGTGAAACCAGAGTTGGGCAGGAAGATGGCTCGGGCGGGATCGACCATGATAGACGGCTGGACAGGATCCCCAGTCAGGCGGTGCATCGGGGGCAGGTTGTAGGTGTGGAGCCGCCAGGCGATCTCCACCTGCCGGTCATTGGGGATGACCTCCTTCCGGTCGCGGCTGACCGTGCCCGGAAGGTATCCCAGATCGTCCAGGACGGACTGGAACTTCCGCTCGCTTCCCGGGCGGAGCAGCAGGTCCAGGTCTGACATCTGCCGCGTGCCGGGATCCTGGTAGACCAGCTCGAGGAGGGCGGGCCCCTTCCTCACCACGACGTCCACACCCGCTGCCCGCAGTGCCGCCAGGATCCGGCCGGTTTCGCGCAGGATCGCCGCGTTGTTCCGCGCGGTGACGCGGTACCACAGGTCGTACAGGCCCCGGTGCCGCAGGCGCTCGTTTTCGCCACCGTCACCGAACAGGGTCAGCCTGCACAGCCCCATCATCCGGTGGCGATAGGCCTGATCCAGAAAGTAGCCCCAGTCCAGGTCGTGCGGGACCGAGATCCCCGCGGGCAGCCCGCCGGCCCACAGGGTCTGTCCGATGTCGAGCAGGAGTGCCGTCTCCCGGGCGTGCTCATCTGTGGACGTCATCGTCGGCCTCCCATCGACATCGCCTCAATGGCGCGCAAGGCGACGAAGGTGGCGAAGCATGCCAGCGCCACTTGCTCGGGCGCGGCCGCGTAACTGAGCCGCAGGTGCGTGCCCTCCGGCCGCCACTCCGGCGTCATGGCCTGTTCCGGGATCGTGCGAATTCCGTGGAAGTAGGACAGATAAGCGAACAGATCGAAGGCACCACGGGCGGGCAGCCCGCGGGCCCTCATCATCCGCAGCGCTGCCTCGCAGTCCACCACCGCGAAGAATCCGGCGTCAGGCGGGAACCGGAAGCTCATTGCCCACTGCAGCCCTCGGGAGCAGAACTCCGTCACGGCAGGCCGCAGCTCGTCTGCGATTCCTTCGAGCATCGAGCGGATCTCCTGGCCGCTCCCGTGCCGATCGGCTCCTTCGACGCACGCGCGCATCAGCGCCCTCTTACGCCACACAGTTCCCGTGACCACTTCCTGCTTCCTGCGGTAGCCGCGATGGAAGTCCGCCCCCTGACCCATCAGCCTCGCCAGCGCGACCTGCAACGGGGTTGCGACGAACCCGCACGACGCCTCGATCATTGGATAGAACGGGCGCAGGATCGATGCGCGCGCCACCAGGACGCCGAGCCGCCACTCGGCGATCCCGAACGTCTTCGACACCCCGAGCAGCGTGTAGGTCCTGCATCGGGTGCCCAGGAAGCTGTGCAGGTCCGCCAGGTCGTCGGTATACCAGTGGTGCGCGAGGTCCTCGATCACCGCGAGTCCTGCCTGCTCGATGGCAGGCACGAGGGACTCGATGTCCTCCTGACGGTAGAGCGCACCGGTCATGCTCGGGTTCGCGTGCAGGAGAGCCACGCAACGCGGGGGCACCACCCTTGCCAGTCGGGCAGCGAGCTCGCTCTCCGGACAGTGATCGCGAAGCGGTGCCGCGATAGCCTCGAGAATTTCGGCGCGTGGCATGCCGGCGGAGATCGACGCGACGGATCGCTCGACAGCCCGCACGAGCGCCTGCGCCGGCTGGACCACGCCATCCAGGGCGGCCATGATCGCGTGTCCCGCGTGTCGCCGCCACCGCTCGAGCTTGTGCCTGTCAGTGCCCGCGATGACCCCTACAAGGGTATCGGCAGCCACCCGGCCGCCGGCATCGACTGGTACGGCGATCGCGTCCCCTCCTGCCATGCCGATCTGCGGTAAGAAGAAGCCGTAGGAGAAGTCCGGGACCACGATCGCGTCCCCCGGCACCTCCACCAGGAAGCGGCACAGCACGTCGTACAGGTGGACGGAACCGGGGCCGAGCGCGACGTCCAAGCCTGCCGACGCGGTCTCGGAGACCAGACCGGCGTGGAGAAGGTAGTGGCGTATGGCGTCGCTGACGCAACCGAGAGGCTCAGGGGTCCGGTAGAGCGAGAATCGGCCGCTTCGCGATTCCGCCTCGACCGCGAGACGGAACGGCTCCGGGCAGGGCGTCTCGATGTGCAGGCTGGCGTCGAGATTCGCCCAATTGGGGATGTCCCAGGCGCCCGGCCGCTCCGCCGAGCCCGCGTCGAACACATGGAAGATCTGCCGGACCAGAAAGCGGAAGCGTTCGGTGAGGTCGAAGCGAGGGACTTCGGCATACAGCCGGTCCAGCATCCCACTGAACGCTGACAGCTCATCCGCCGCCGGGCTCCAGGCCACCGTCACCTGGCCGCGTCCGATCCGGACGGTTCCGCCGCCCAGTCCGACGCTTCGATCGTGTAATAATTCTTGGTGACCCCGCCGGTGGCCGCGATCTGGCCCGAGTCACAAAGGTTGATCTTGGCTATCAGCCCGTGTGACCGCACGTTCTCGGGATGCGAGGTCGCCACCACCCTCGCGAGCCCGAGGTTCTCGAACGCGTGGGCCAGGGCTCCGGAGCAAGCCTCCGGGCCGAACCCTCTGCCCCAGTAGTCCGGTTCCAGCGCGCACACGAGCTCGACCTCCCCAGGCAGGCGGTCGAAGCGCCGGAGTCCGCAGTACCCGATCGCGCACCCGGTCTCGGGGAGCACCACCGCCCACAGTTCGAACCCATCCGTCTCCCAGGCCGCCCGGTAGCGAGCCATGTCCGCGCGCAGCCGCGCCAGGCTCTCCTGGTACGGAACGGACGTGCCCATGTAGCGCACGACGGAGACATCCGCACGAAGGCGGGCCACGCATGCCAGGTCGCACGGCTGGAACGGGCGCAGGACAAGCCTGTCCGTGCGCAAGGAACGGTCGAGCCCGTCGGGCGCCGCCTCGTGCGGTGGCATGGACAGGTATGGGTCCAGGAGCTCCATCAGCTCGGCAGACAGCCGCGTCGGATCATTCGCGTAACGGCTGGTGTAGCGGTAAACAGGCTGCCGTGCGGCCTGCTCGTCAAAGAGCACCCGTTCGTAGACGGTGGTGATCTGGTCGAGGGTGTACTTGGTCTCGTAGTGCCGCGCCAGGCCGCCGCGTTGCTCGATGCGGACCGCCGCCTCGCCAGGATCGATGGAGAAGAAGACAACGAGGTCCGGGCAGCGGCCGCCGAGGTCGTGATAGGCCTTCAGGATCTGCTCTGCGGGAATTCCGTAGATGGCCTCCTGGTAGACGGCGTCGGAGTAAATCGATCTGTCCCCTACGACGTGGGCCTCCTCCAGCAGCGGCGTCAGCAGCTCGCCGTTCTGCAGCGCGCGATCCCTGATGTAGGCATCGGCGATGTCGGCGACGTCCGGCGTGCGCCGCTGCTCGCGTGCGTCGATGATGACCCGTGTCGACTCGATGTCCAGCCAGGAGTGCTGGCCGACGCCGAATACCTGGACACCGCGCTCGCGGAAGGCCGCCAGCGCCGCGCGGATGCCGGTCGACTTGCCGGCGCCGTCGACCCCTTCGAAAGCAATGTAGTAACCCATCTATCCTCTCTAGCCGCGCTGCGCGGCGCGGAAATAGTCGATCACTGCCATCCGGTGCCGGCAGTACTCGTCGTCGAGCGGGGTTCCCTGGAATGCCAGCCGCGCAGTTGTACAACCACCCCTGCAGGTCGCCGCGTAGGCGCATCCCGCGCACTTGTCCTGGAGCGCGAGAAGCCGCAGGCCGATAGCGGAAGCGGCCTGCCGTTCCGCCAGCCCTCCCAGGTCCGCGACGGTCGATACGTCGCCCACGGCCTCGTGGGCGGGCAGGCGGTCGCAGCCGTGCACCTTGCCGTTCGGGTTCAGGGTCAGGAATCGCTCACACTTGGCCGAGCTGTAGCAGGTGTATGACGCGTCATCTCGGCCGGACAGAGCGCGGAAGATGGAAGCGTGCGGCTCGAGCACGAAATGCTCGTACGCCTCGAGGTCCCGCCAGGCGTCCAGGGTCTCGCAGAGAAATGTCGTGTACTGCTGCGGGGTCAGTCCCCACGAGGAGAGCCCCGAACGCTCGGCGGCCAGACGCAAGGCGAGTCGCCGCTCGCGAACGGACACCGGGTCGCCGTCCACGCCATGGTCGAAGGCCGCGGTGAACTTCACGACCTTGACCGCCGGGTATCGCAGGAAGTACTCCACGGCCGCACGCGGGCGCCGGCTGGAACGTGAGTTGATGACCGCGATGATGCCCACTCGCAAGCCACGCTGCCCGAGCCGGTCCAGGCAGGCCTCGACGCGCCCGCTCGTGGGCCTCCCCGAATAGTCGACGCGGAAGGCGTTGGCGAGGTGGTCGCCGTCCAAACTCACACCCAGATTGAGGGTGGGCCATTCCTCCTGGATGAGGTCGAGCCACTCCTCATCCAGGAGGGTGCCGTTCGTCTGCATGTTGAGCGTGAGCTGGCCGGGATACGCGCGAAGCTCAGCGAAGATCTCTCTCATCCGGCGCTTGCCGACGATCAATGGTTCGCCGCCGTGCAGGTTCACCGCCAGCGGCCTGCCGTCCGCCGCGCGCAGGAGCGCTGCGACCTGCTCCGCTTCGACGGCGCCATCCCTACCGCTGGGCTTGCGCTTCTCGTAGCAGTAGTGGCAGTCGATGTTGCATGCTTCTCCTGGCAACTTCAGCATCAGGGTCAGCGCTCTTGCCGCCATCCGGCTCCCCCTTCTCAGATCGCGAACGCCGCGCGCGTCCCATGGAGCTGATCGAAATGATCGGTCAGCAGGCCGGCCAGATCACTGTCGCGGATGAGCGCGTACGCCTCTCGGATCGCCGATGAAGCGAGCTCTAGCTGGTCGAGCTCGTACGACAGGCGCCGGCGCGCGTATATGCGGGCATCGTGGCTCCCAGCACCACTTTCGAGTACCCGGTGCAGGAAGTGCGCGACGTTGGTGAACGCGGCACCTGAATGCGCGATGCCGAGCGCCGGGCGCATCCGCTGTTTCCACGGTGAGAACAGGTCGGGCCCCTGCAGGCTCTCGCCGAGAACGCGGACCGCCTCGTTCAACCAGGTGTGCGTGGCTTCGTGGAGCAGGTTCTCGGCCAGCCTCACCGGGTCGTCGGGCCAGTCCGTGACGATCGTGCCTTCCAGGCTTCGCAAGGTGTAGCTGATCGAGGTTCCGCGCAACGGCGACCTTGTGGTCCACACGACGACGCCGCAGCTGGCGTTCACCCATTCGAGCATGCCAACGTCGGCGAGCAGGTCGACGGCGGCTTGGAGCTCCGCGCTCTGCTCCGGCCCCAGCCAGCTCCTGGTGGCCTTCGGCGGGTCCAGGACTGGGACGTCGCTGGCGTACTGTTCACCGTGTTGCCATGTGCAGGCGGAGGCCGGGACGAGGAGGAATTCCACGCCTTCGCGCGGCGCGGGTAGTTCGGGCAGCCGCCGGATCAGGCCGGCCACTTCGGCCACTCCGTCGTGATCCCGTCGCATCGCCGCTATGCGAGCCTGGTAGAGGAGCTGATGCGCTGAGGCGTAAAGGGCCGCCGACGGCGGGGTGGGTAGGTACAGGTGTTCTTCGGTGAGCTGCCCCAGCAGCTGCCCGATCAAACGGAGGCGGGCCGGGCGCTGCTCGTGTGTGCGCGCGACGACGCGCTGGAACCTGTGGTCCATGGAGCCTTCCGATCGGATCACCATGCCGGGCGGCAGCCGGGCTCAGAGACCTCTGGCCCGGCTGCCGCGTGGCGTCTTACTTGGCTTGCTTGCTCTGCTCGTCCTGGATCTCGTCCCACATGGCGGGCGAGACCGCCGAGCTGTGCGCCGCCGTACTAGTGGGCTCCTCCAGCCCACTGGCCTGCACCGCGGCGATGAAATCGGCGAACTTGGTGTCCATTGCGTGCTTGTCCTGCATGGGATCTCCTCTCTAGGGTTTCTTACTGGGTACTGCGGCGGTTGGCTGATCGGCCGCCGCCAGCGCGGCCACGAAGGCCCGCAGCGACGCTTCCGGCAAGTGGGCAAAGGTCACGCGTATCCCGGCTGGACCGGGCTCTAGCCAGTAACGTCTTCCAGGAGCGACGATCCACCCCGCGTCGGCCAACCGCTCGACGAGCGTGCTCTCATCCCGGACCGGAATCCATGCATTGAAACCAGAAGCAATGGTCACGTCGTATCCGGCATCACGGAGGAGGGACGTCAGGCGCAGCCGACGTGTCGCGTAGG
Source organism: Nonomuraea sp. NPDC050786 (assembly GCF_040654115.1). NCBI lineage: Bacteria > Bacillati > Actinomycetota > Actinomycetes > Streptosporangiales > Streptosporangiaceae > Nonomuraea > Nonomuraea sp. NPDC050786. The sequence continues at coordinate 245,116 of NZ_JBFAHJ010000011.1, read as the reverse complement.
TGTCGGCCGCCGCCGCCAGCCTTTCCTTGGCGGTAGGCGCTGTCAGCGCGGCATGCGCTGTCACCTGCAGCGAACGGCTCACCCATCCCGATCCGAGGAGGCGACGCCCTTCCACCCGGCGCGCGGTCGCGTCATCGCAGCTCAACCAGGCGAGGCGAATGTCCGGCCCGAGCACCTTTGACAAGGAGGTGATGACCGCCCACCGGTGACGGTCCGTGGTAGCCGTCGCGTAGCGGGCCTGGTCCACCCAGGGCAGATGATCGTCCTCGACGACGAGTACGCCGGGGTGCCGAGCCAGCAACGCCCGCAGTCGCTCGGCACGCTGGGGGGAAGTTCGGGAGCCGGTGGGGTTCTGCCCCCGAGGCCGCAGGAGCAGAACGCGCGTCCCTCGCGCGAGGGCCTCTGCCACCGAGTCGATCACCGGTCCGTCGTGATCGACCAGCACCGGCAGCAGGCGCAACCCCAGGGCCGCACTGATTCCCTTGTCGTTCGGATAGGTGGGGTTCTCCACCGCTATGGCGTCACCAGGGCCTGCGCACACACTCAGGAGGCGCTCGATGGCGTCGATCGCACCTGAGGTGACCGTCGTGGGGCCGGGTCCCACACCGATCTCGGTGTGGTATCGCCGACCGAGCTCGACGAACTCTCCGAACTGTCTGGGTTCGCCGTACAGCCGCTCACGCGGATCCGCACCGGCCGAAACGGGCCAGTCGAGCAGAAGGTTCGGGTCCGGGTTCCCGGTCGAGCAGTCTCCCGGGGCCGATGACCGCTCCATCGTGGTCGACCGTGTCAGCGGGATCTGGAAGATCACCCGGTGTCCGTCACTGGCCGCCTGCCCCGATGCCGCCAGCACCCGTATCGCCGCCTCTGTATCCGCCAGGGTAGCGCCGGTCCGCTCCGCGACGACCCGATGGGCCACTTCCATGCCGATCGGGAGCTGCCGCCGCTCCAGGAGAGCTTCGATACGCCAGTCGAGCGGCACGTCACCGTCCACGGGTCGCTCCGTCGGCTGGGGTCCAGAACCGCGTGATGTGCCGGTCGCGCTCCTGTTGCGTCAGAGGCCGCAGGTCGCGAATGCCGTTGAAGACGGAACCCGAGTTGAACTGCCGTTGACGCCAGAGGGGAAAGCGGACGCAGAGGATCTCGGCGACAGTGCTCAGATCGAACTCCTCCACCACTCGCGTGGGTAACGTCTCGCGCAGGCCGAGAAGGCTCGCCTCCAGCTCACGCACTCGCCGTCGCGCCTGGACCGCCGCTTCGCCCTCGCCTACGGCCAGCCGGGACCAGAGCTCATGCTGGAAGCTTGCGCCGAAGACGTCGCCGGCCCACTCCAGTGCTCCCTGAGGGATCGGTGCCCCTCCCCGGAAGCCGGCCTCGGTCTCCGCTGCAAGCCATTGATCGATCATGCTCCGCGCGGCGAGCGCGACCAGACGGCCGGCGACCTCTCTCGCGCCTCCTTCGGAGTCCAGCGAAACGATGGCCGGATTGCCGGGCGAGGCCAGGTGCGCGGCGTCCGGTGAGACCACCGCGCCCACGGCCAGTTGCACAACGTACGCCAGGCCAAGACGCGCCAGCAGCCGCAGAGCCGCTTCGATCGACTCCGCATCGCCGCCGATCGATAGCAGCGTGCCCGTCCGGGCCAGCTGATGAAAGCGATGTCTCTCCTGGCTCGCCGCGGGTTTGATATCTTTTATCGCACGCAGGGCCGCGTCGTAAGGACGCTGTGAAAGCGCGCACGCGGTATTCCACAGCGCACCTGCGCCCTCCTGCTGACTGGATCGCGCCAGATACGGTTCCACCCATAGCACGAACGAGTAGATGATGCGCCCGTCGATCGACGAGGCAGATTTCCGGTTCGTTGAGGGGTCAAAATCTATCAGCTCGATTGCGCGCATTCCGGCCTCTCCGCGACGAATACCCGACGGTCGAACTCGACCCACCATTCATAGGCGCGATCGTCATGATCGTAGGCGTGGAGGAACTGCGCGTCCTTCAGCTCCGTGCATATCAGATTCACGCCGATGTCGAACAGTGGGATGGGCGCGAGAGCGGCAGTCGGCCCCTGGAGGATCACAAAGGATCCGGCAGCGGTGTGAATAATCTCGTCGAATGTTCCGTTCGACATGCTCGATCCGGTGATCTGGACAATGTCGCAGCGTTCCAGGGTCTCCTGGAGAGAATCGTTGCCCAGCATGACGCGTTCATATCCGGCATTGCGGTTCATCCGCCTGATGGCGTCCGTGAGGACCTCGCCTCGCCGCCCCTGGACATGCAGGTCCAGCACTACGATGGAGCGCACTTCCGGCAGCGCGTTGAAGAGGTGGAGCATGCCGCCGAATCCGACGACGCCGATGATGGCCTCCCCCTCCGGAGCGACGGTCCGCACCACCGACCGCAGGTACTCTGGCCCGGCAGCGCCGGCTGCGGTGTGATAGGTCGCGTAGTCCTGATCCCACCGCAGTAGCCCGGCGGAGTTCAGGGCGGAATGCTCAAAGTACGGCTGCGAAAACGCCGACAATGCCGCCACGGCGATCGCCCGTTCCTGCAGGTCGGGTCCGCCCAATGCCTGGACGATGGCCTCTGCCGGCGAGGATATGAATACATCATCCAGTTGCTGCCAGGGGCGTTCCGATGCCCGGAGTTCGACATGCTCGAGGGCCGGATAGTATGAATAGTCCATCGCCGTCCCGACCGAGCCGTCGTCCAGCGCCACTGCAGCGAAACTGCGCCCACATTTGATGTCCACTATCCTTGGTCCATCGAACGCCTTTTTTTCGTGCAGCCATTGAAAGACGCGCTCGATCACGCCACACACCTCCTCGGCAGTAACGTTGATAGAAATACCGGCATCCGGCGACTTTTGCTAGTGAATACTGGCACAGGGATAAACCCCGCAACAACCATGGCAACTTGAACAGCTTGAGAGGAGGCCAATCAGTGCTCGCGCACCACGAACTGCCCCCGGCGGAGCTGCGGATGGCACTTACAGCGCTGACCGGAAACCCGACGGATTTCCCAGCCGATGTCGAGGTTCGGGCCATCGCTTATCCCCGGTGGCACGAGACCACGGCTGGCGTCTATCACGTGACCGTCCCCGCCAATGGCGCGGAGATGGTGGCGAAGGTCCTGGCCAAGGGGGACGGGCACCCGTCCGCCTGGCCATACTGGCGACGTGAGGCGCTCGCCTATCGCAGCGGCTCGCTGCCCGCCGACGAGCTACGCTCCCCTCGCCTGCTCCACGTCACCGACCAGGCGCACGACCGGATGATCCTGTGGCTGGAATATGTCCCGCACGCTCCGATGAACGGCGCGACGCCGGCCACTCTCGCTCGCGTGGCCACACTTCTGGGTCGCTACCACGGGCGACTGATCGGAAGTGGCTTCACCGATCCGCCATGGTCATCCCGACCCAGGCACGAGTACCCGGAGTACACTGACAAGATCGCCCCCATCGATCTCCTTGCCGAGCCCGCCGTGCGCAGCGATCCGGCTGTCCGCGCCGCCTACGCGCCACACGAGCTCAATCTCGCGTTGGTAGCGCGACGAGCGCTGCCGGCGCTGGCCGCTGTGTGGGAGCAGGCGCCCCGCGTCCTGAGCCACCGCGACTTCGTGCCGCTTAACGTCATGGCTCCCGACGACGCAGCCGAAGTCGTCGTCATCGATTGGGGGCAGGCGGGAGGGGGGCCTGCCGGAGAGGACCTGGCCAGCATGATCTACACCCTTGCCTGGCAGCAACGCTGGTCCGCCGCGACGCTGGCCGAAGTGGAAGATAGCTGTCTCGCCCGGTACACCGGCGCGCTCGCGGCCTCATGCCCCGATCTCGACATCGCGGCCGTGTGCCGCGCCTACCGGATCAGCACCGCCCTCCACACCGGCCTGCTCATCGGCCGCGACGTCGCCCGGAGGCGCGATCACGCGTGGCGGGCCTCCGCCGGTCCCGAGCTGCCCTGGATCCTCGCCGCTAGAGCCGCCTCCATCTCCCGTGCGCTGGTGAACATCCAACCGATAATCGACCGCCTGTAACCGGAAATATATCGCTATTAACGACGCGGGTTCCGTCCAAAGGCGCACCAGGTGTGCGGAATACAGCGTGGAAGGTTTCCGATGCTCACGTTAGGGTCCGACAAGGCCACGAGACAAAACGGAGCATCTCTATGTCCGACCGCATTTTCCCTGAACCCGGTTGCGGAACGGTGCTGGTGACCGGTGGCTGCGGATTTCTCGGCCGCGAGCTCGTCAGCCGCCTTCTCGCCTCCGGGCATCACGTCCGAGTGCTCGACGATCTCTCCACCGGCCTGGGCTGCCCTCCCGGAGCCGAACTGATCGTCGGCAGTGTGCTGGATCCCACGGCAGTCCGCCACGCCGCGGCGGGAGTCACGGCGCTTTTCCATCTGGCCGGGGTCGTGGGCATGCGCCTGGCCACCAACCAACGCCGTGTCGCCTTCGACACCACGGCGGTCGGCACTGAGGTGGTGCTGACCGCTACCGGTGACGCCCCTGCCATCCTGTTCTCGTCCTCGGCGGTCTACGGGCTCAACGCGCCATGCCCGATACAGGAGGATCGGCCGCTGTCCCGCTCCGAAACACTGGTATATGACGGTGGCCAGGAGGGATACGCGACGGGAAAGCTCGAACTGGAGACTCTCGGCGCCACCGCCGCCCGTCGAGGTCGTCCCGTGCTGGTGCTGCGACCCTTCAATGTGGTCGGGGCAGGCCAGTCGGCAGCGTACGGCATGGTCCTGCCCACCTTTGTGGAACGGGCGAAGGCCGGCCTGCCGCTCACGATCTACGACTCGGGTACCCAGCGGCGTTGCTTCAGCGGCGTGAGCGAGTTCACCGACGTAGTCCTCCGCTTGGTGGCGAACCCGCGCGCCTGGACCGGCGGGGTGCGGGCAGTCAACATCGGCTCTACCCACGAGACGACTATCCGGCAGCTCGCAGAGCTCGTCCTGGCTGCGACGGGGAGCGGCTCACCCATCGAGCACATACCCTACGCGAGCATCTTCCCCGGACGAACGGACGTGTCACGCCGTGTCCCCAACCTGGACCGCCTACGCGAGCTCTGCGGCGACATCACCTGGCCGTCGACCGGGCAGTTGGTCCAGCGCGTGATCCATGACCTAGCGGCAGCGCCGGTCGACCGAGCAAGGGCGATGGGCGTTCACTGACCCGGTAAGGCTTTCTTGCACCGAAGGGCCGTGGGCAGGCGATGTGGTCGCGGAGCCGGTCCCGTGCCTCGGCCGGGACGGCGGCAGCGGCACATCCGAGACCGCTCGCTCAGCACCGAGATCGCAAAGGCTCCGAGCCAGCTCCCGTAGCCGGTACCGAACCCGGTTCCCGAGCCAGTCGACGGCATACACGTGACAGCGTGATCCACCTCGGACACCTCGCCCTCAGGCTGGAGCGCCTTGCGGCACTCAGGAATGGTCAGCTCCCAGGCTGACAGCAGTGCTTCGAGCTCGGCCATGACGGCTGAGGTCGTGAAGCGGGCAGCCTGCTCGGCATCCCAGCGCGCGACGGCCCAGCCGCGCGGATCACCGAATCCAGCGCCGGTGCGATGCGGGCCAAGGTTGCCACCGCCGAGCTGCCGGAGGCCTCGGCCGGCTCGGCGCACCGCCTGGTGAGCGCGGGAGCGTAGCGGCCCTGCGGCTGTCGGGCGGTGTGCAGTTGGGCCGACCAGTCGATGTCGGTCACCGCGTTCTACTGCGCGGCCTTGCCCGGCTCATACAGCGCGCGCAGCTTAGGCTCCCTGGCCGCGTAATCCCAGGTAAATCGGGTGATGATGGTGCCCTGACGTCGGCCGAGGACGTCAGATCCGCCATGCCGTACTCTCTTAGATCAGGTCCGCCAGGCGTACCGTGCTGAGCCGGTGCGACACCAGCAAGGCAATGCCGCCGCGAGCGGTCACCGTCTGCACCTGGCGCGCGAAGCCGCGGAAGAGCTTGTATTCGGCCTTCGGGTCCCTCGCGCCGGTCGGCTCGTCCAGCATCAGGAGCAGAGGGTCCGGGCGCATGAGCGCGCGGGCCCGAGCAAGCCGCTCCCATCGGCCCGGCGATGGCTCCACCCCGCCGAACGCCTTGCCGAGCCGGGTGTCCAGGCCATCCGGCAGTGCGGCGACGACGGGGGTGGAGCCCGCCGCCCGCCCGCTCCAAGGCGCCGCGCACCGCCTCATCGTCGCGTAGGCGCGGCAGGTGCCCGACGCCCACACTTCCCTGACCGGGAAATGGAGCCGCGTGTGGTCCTGCGGCACACCGGGCACAGGCGCTTGCCAGGCGCAGGTCAGGATCGACGAGCGGCCTACCGTCGATGACGACTCGTCCGCCGCTCGGCTCGTAGACCCCGGTCAGAAGCTTCACCAGCATGCTCTTGCCAGCTCTGTTCTCGCCGACGACGGCGACCGTGCTGCTTGCTGGCAGCCTCAGGGCGACCTCCGAGAGGGCCGCCGATCCGTCCCCGGGTAACGGAATCTGACCGCGTTGAGATCGACGCCCTCCTCGGCGCGGGCGGCGGCGCGGCTCCCGGGCGCCAGCACCGGCGAGCGTAGTCCTCCAGCCACCAGTAGCCGTCGATCACGTTTCCGCCCTCGGCAAGTTGGCGTAGCTGCTCCGCAACTAACCTGACCTGCGCCTGGAGCTGAACCGCGACGGAGAACACCGAGACGGCATCACCCAGGCTGGCCTGGCCCCGGCTGATCAGCCGCCGAGGGCCAACCCGCCCTGGCCGGGCATCGTGGATATGGCTGTTCAACCGATCACCGGTCCTCAGTTGAACAGGCTCGAGGCCCGTGGTGACCCGTGCCCGTCCCACTGGGCGACAGGCGAGGCCGACCAGTCGGACTTGCCGTAGGTAAACGACCGCGCCCAGTTGCGGCAGGCCGTCGCTCAGTTCGACCCTCGGCCTTGATCCAGGCGTCGTCATCGACGTGTACCAGCAGGCCGGCCTGGTCGAACAGTGAGTCCAACCGGCTCACAAAAGTCACCTCGATCGCTGGCCCGTCGACGAACGGGGTGAGCGGCGCGTGCCCGTCGTTGTGCACGACACCGTAGCTGGTGTGCCGCCAGAAGACGCTGCGATGCCTCGTGGCGACGATCAACGCGTCTCCGTCGACCTCGACGGAGAGAGGGGATCATGTGGGCCCAGATGCTCACCTTCATCTGGCTGCAGGCCCTATCCGCGCCACCCTGACCACCGGCATCCAGCCCCGGCGACCAGGCCCGTGGAACCCTGCCCGCCCGACGCGACAGTCGGGGCCACCCGGCTGACCACCACCTGAGACATCAGGTAATTGCGCCCAACAAGAGCAGATCACCATCCCGAAAGATCGAGGTCAGTTACTACGAAAATCTTGGAAGAGCCCCTAGAGAGACCTTCGCCCAGCGATCCAAGCCATTGATCCGGTCCTTGTGTTTGTCTGAGCGTTGAACTAATCTCGCCCTTGCCTTGGCATTAAGTTCAAGATCTGACGATGCCGCCAACCCCTGTCGCTGATGACTCACACCGAGCGACATGGAGAGGCTGTTGGACAGCTATCCAGTACGAGGATGCGCGCCAATGAGGTGGCGTGTGCTATTTGGCGGCGCGATGACGCGCTGACTCCTTGTGGTGAGTCGGTCGGCGGAATATTGAGACCATGTGACGTGGGTGTTGCCATGGGTTTTTGCGGAGCAATGTGAATGAGATTGAGGTCTATGCATGAAGGGAAGTACTTCTGTTGAGCAGGAATCGGAGTTAGATCCGCGGTTGACGCTCGATCGACTGGGCTGGCGGGCCGTACGGGCATCGGTGCGCGAACGGATTCAGCTCTTTCGACTCCTGCGCGAGGCACGGCCTGGCGTCAGAGTCGGGATGATCGCGACGGGGGCGGTCATGACCGTCACTCCCGTGATCTCTGCGCTGGCCACCGGAGCGCTGGTCGCCGGTGTCGAGGCGGGGTCCGGTCTGGCGGACGTGGCGCCGTCGCTGGTGGCGTTGGGCGGGTCGGTCCTGATCGGTCTGGCGGCCGGGTCGCTTGCCGGCCTGTTCGGCGCTTCCGCCGTTCGCGCCATCGACGGCTCGGCGCGGAGCCGGGTCAGGGCGGTGGCGCTGGCTCCCACGGGCATCGCGCACCTGGCCGAACCCGACTTCGCCGACACCGCGGTGCGGGCCTCGGACAGGGGCGAGGTATGGCGGGTACGCTCACCGGGCACCGCGTCCGTCGGTCAGGTCACGCTGTCGTTCCGGTTGACGGCGGCTCTTGGGGCGGCGGCGGTGCTGGCCGTCTATTTCCCGTGGCTGGCCCTGGCCTTGCTGACCTCGTCGCTACTGCTGCGTGGAATCATCCGCCGCCAGTGGATCTATCTCGCCCGATGCAACGACCGCACCGTGGGAGCGGTGCGGCGGACCCAATACTGGACCGACCTGGCCGGCGGAGCCGCGGCCGCCAAGGAGATCCGGCTCTTCGGCCTCGCCGACTGGGTGGTGAGCCGGCGGCTGGCCGAGCAGCGCAGCTGGTCCGTCCCCGCCTCTCGCCGGACGCGATGGGTGCTGCGCAGACAGGTACTGACCTCGGTACTGGCCGCGGGGTCGGCGCTAGCGGCGATGCTGGTGCCAGGGCTGGCCGCACTGTCGGGCGAGATCGGCCTCGCCGCCGTGGCGACATGCCTGGTGGCCGCCTGGGAGATCTTCCGGATCAGCGCCATGGGCCACGAGGCCTTCGACATCGAGTACGGCATCGGCGCCGTCCACGCCCTGGAGCAACTCACCGAGCGGTACGGCAGACCCGCGCTGAAACAGGCGCCACCCGGTCCGGCCGGTGACATTCCGCGGATCGAGTTCCGCGACGTGGCCTTCGCCTATCCCGGCATCGGCACGCCGGTGCTGCACGGCCTGACGCTTGACATCCGCCCCGGCCAGGTGCTGGCCATCGTCGGCGTCAACGGGGCGGGCAAGTCGACCTTGATCAAGCTGCTCGCCGGGCTCTACCGGCCCACAGCGGGAAAGATCCTTGCGGACGGGCGTGACCTGGCCGAATGGGACATCGACGCGTGGCGACGGCGGCTGGCCGTGGTCGTCCAGGACTTCATCCAGTACCCGGCGGACGTACGCGACAACATCCGCATGTCAGCGCCCGAGGTCCCGGCCGACGACGCGGACATCACCGCGGCGCTACGGCGGGCAGGCGCCGAAGAGGTCGTCGCGGGCCTGCCGGACGGCCTGGCCACGCCGCTGTGGCGCAACAGCGGCGGAGGCGTCGACCTGTCGGGCGGGCAATGGCAGAAACTGGCCATCGCCCGATCCCTGTACGCCGTCGACCACGGCCGAAAAGTCCTGATCCTGGACGAACCCACCGCGCACCTGGACGTGCAGGCGGAGGCCGACTTCTACCAGCAGGCCGTCGCGGCGGCCCGCGGAGCGTCCGTCGTGTTGATCTCGCACCGGCTCTCCACGGTACGCTCGGCCGACGCCATTGCCGTCCTCGACGGCGGCAAGGTCGCCGAACTGGGCAGCCATGAGGAGCTCATGGCACGCGACGGCATCTACGCCGAACTGTTCAAATTGCAGGCAGCACACTTCGCGGCGGTCCGGTGAAGCGGCGGCTGAGCGTCGTGGGCTACTCCCTGCAGCTCACGATGCGGGCGGACCGGCTCGGCACGTGGGTGTCCGGCCTGCTCACCGTGGTACTGGCCGGGGTCTCGGCCGGCACGGCGCTCAGCCAGCGCTGGCTGCTGAACGCCTCCGGCGCCGGATCTGGCCGCGGGGTGCTGCTGGCGGCGGCTCTGGGAGTCGTGGCTTTCGTCCTGAACGCCTCCATCAACAGGGTCGTGAGCAGCCTGCGCCTCGACCTGATGGACAAGGCCGCGCAGGAACTCACCCAGGAAGTGCTGACCATCACCGCCACACTCCCCGGCGTCGAGCATCTGGAACGCGCCGACTATCTCGACCGCCTCGTCCTGCTTCGCCGTGGCGCCTGGTCGGTGGCGGTGTCGTGCTGGTCGATCCTGCTGACCGTGGCGAATGTGGCCAGTCTCGCGCTGAGCGTGTGGCTGCTGGCCTCGGTCCATCCCGCCATGATCCTGCTGGCCGTGCTCGCCGTACCGCCCCTGCTCACCGGCAGGAAGGCCGAGCGGCTCCTGCGCGACTTCCGCGACAGCACCGGCGAGGCCGTACGTCGGGAGGCGATCCTGCATGAGCTGTGCCTCGACCCCGACACCGCCACGGAGCTGCGCATCACCGGCGGCGGCCCCGAACTCGACCGCATGGCCAACGCGAGCTGGCAGGAGGTCAGCCAGGCCGAAACCTCCGCCCGCCGCAGCGGCCTGCTCTGGCGGACCGCAGGCTGGACCTGCTACGCCGCCGGGCTGACCCTCGCGCTCGCGGTGGTCCTCACCGTGCACTCGCTCAGCGCGGGCGACATCGTCCTGACCATCTCCATCGCCATGCAGCTGCGGTTCCAGATCTCCGTCGCGCTGGACAACCTCGACAGCATGGGTGAGGTAGGCCGGGTCACGGAACACTACTTGTGGCTGAAGGATCACGCCGAGACCCGCCGCCGCGGAAGTCTGACCGCGCCGTCCGGTCTCGGCACCGGCATCTCCGTGAGCGGGGTGAGTTTCCGCTACCCCGGCAGCGACACCCCTGTGCTGCGCGATCTCAACCTCGAGCTGCGCCCCGGCTCCACGGTGGGCCTGGTCGGCGTCAACGGCGCGGGGAAGACCACGCTGGTGAAGCTGCTGTGCGGGCTCTACCAGCCGGACAAGGGGATGATCACCGTGGCGGGGCAGCCGCTCGCCGGTCTCGACCCCACCTCGTGGTTGGCCAGGTGCTCCGGCGCCTTCCAGGACTTCGTCAAGTTCCACCTCCCGGTACGCGAGACCGTCGGCATCGGCGACCTGCCCCGCATGCGGGACGAGGCGGCGGTCGCCGAAGCCCTGGACAGAGCCGGAGGGAGCGTCATGATCGCCACCCTTCCCGACGGGATGGACACGCAGCTGGGGCCGCTGTTCGGCGGCGTCGACCTCTCCCACGGACAGTGGCAGAAACTCGCCCTGGCCCGTGGAGCCATGCGCGACCATCCGCTGCTGCTCGTCCTCGACGAGCCCACAGCCGCCCTGGATCCCCAGGCCGAACACGACCTCTTCGAGAAGTTCGCGGCACTCGCCCGAAACGGCTCCGACACCATCACCCTGCTGGTCTCGCACCGCTTCTCCACCGTGCACATGGCCGACCACATCATCGTCCTGGGCGACGGTGAACTCCTGGAACAGGGCACCCATGCCGCCCTCATGGCGGCCAACGGCCCCTACGCGACCCTCTACGCCACTCAGGCGAACGCCTACCACCCGAATTCCACGTAGTAGTCGGACAGGTATAAATCGACGTGCAGCTGCATATCGCCTTTGGTCATCCCTCTCGATTGAGGGGGCGTAGATGGCACGGTATGTCCTGCAACAGAGAATACTTGCGACGTTTTTGATTATTGCCAGCTTCGTCTCGCTTACAAGATCGGCGCCTGGAGCCTGTCTCGAAGCATGCGATCAATGGCGTGTTGTAGCCGGACACGCAGCGAGGTCTCCGGTAAGGGTTCATCGGCCAAGAAAAAGGGGCAGCTCATCGATGGGATCCGCTGGCTAGTGCGGGTCGGTGCGCGGTGGCGGAAGCACTGCCCGAGGCTGCCGATCATGCACTGGGATGTTCCGGCAGCGGTCTGTCGACCAAGCTGCACCTGGCATGCGAGCAGAAAAACGGCTGCCGGCCCTGGTGGTCCCTGCGGACCAGGGCGGAGACGCGTCGCACTATCCCGTCGTCATGGCGGCCACTCAGGGTGCCCCGGCTGGGATCGGGACGGCTCGGACCCGGCCCGAAGTCGTCCGTGCTGACAACGCGTATTCTTCTCGGACGGCTAGCGATCATCGGCCGATCGTGTTGCCGCGTTTGCCGGCCAGGCCGTGCGCGCCGCGGGCGGCTTGCACATCGCCGGGAGCGCCGGTCGGCCGGCTGCGTGCAGATGAGGTCGGCCAGGCGATCCTTACTGGAAGCCTCCTGCCATCGGCCATCGTTCTGCGCGCCCCCCATGATGACCAAGCGTCGTCAGGGATGAAGAGAGCTCAGCCTCTCTTGCAGATCACTGGGCCCGGCATTCGACAGCCCGTGATAGTCGGTCTTTCCGCTGCCGTTTCTAGGCATGTGATCGAGCCGAACCCACAGACGCGGGATCATCAAAGTCGGTAGCGAGTCGCGAAGAAACCTCTTCAGCTCTTCGGTGGATGCTTCCTTGCCGGCCACATAGTAGAGGGACAGCTCGGTACGTCCATTCTTCTCGGTTGCCGTGACAGCGCAATGCTCCACCTGTGGATGGCGGAGCAACACAGCTTCGATCTCACCCAGCTCGATGCGGGTGCCTCCCACCTTCACCTGCCGATCCGCCCGCCCCATGCAGTAGGCGACGCCCTCTCTGAAGCACGCGATATCGCCTGTGCGGTACAGGCGCCGGGTCGGTGAGTGCGGGTCGAATTCGTCGAGAAAGAAGTTGGCGCGGGTGGTATCCGGATCGTCGAAATAACCCGCGGAAACGGGGAGGCCGCCGACCCACAGTTCGCCCGCCTCGCCGTGTTCCGCTGCACGCCATTTCTTCCCCTCGGCCACGAGGAGGTAGAGCACTGCGTTCGCGATCGGGGTCCCAATGGGAATGCGTGATTCGTCGCAGTCCGCTCGACTCACGGTATGAAATGCCACGTCGTCCGACAGCTCCGTCGCCCCATATGCGTTGACGAGCTCGGCTCCCGGTAGCCTCGCCCGAATTCGCGCGGCGAGCTCGGGACGCAGGGACTCCCCAGTGGAAATCATGCAGCGGAGGCTGGGGAGCACGTCGTCGGTATCGAAGCGTTCCACCTGTTGGACGATCCAGCTCAGCACCGTGGGCACCAGTTCCACCACGCTGGTGCCCGTTCGGCGCAGCACGTCGACAAGAGCGCGCGGGAAGTGCAGCGCTTTCTCCTCCACCACTGCGATCGAGCCACCGACCATCAAGGCCGCGACCATCTGCCAGATGCCGATGACGTGGACCGGGGGAGCGGTGAACGCCACTACATCATTTCCGCTCAGCCGCACATCACGTATGACCCCCCACAGGTGGTTCAGCATGCCGCGGCGCTCCACGATGGTGCCTTTCGGCTGCCCGGTGCTCCCGGAGGTATGGATGATGTAGGCGGCATCGTGCCCTGCTCCCGGATGAGGTGACCATGGGAACGAGAGCTGCGACGAACGGGCGGAAACGATCCGCAAGGCCGTACCTGTCCTTTCAGCGGCTCTGGCCAGGTCGGAAGAAGGGTCCGACATGGCGAGCACGCAGGTGGACCGGACTCGGGCAAGCACGTTCGCGATACGACGGGCGGGCCAGTCGATGCCAACGGGGACATAAACCCCACCGATGCTCTCTATGGCGAGGAAACTCGCGATCAAGTCTCCACTGCGCGGCCCGCTCACCACTACCCGGGCGCCCGGGCCGCATCCCGACGCGAGAAGTAACGATCGAATGTGTCCGATCCGGTCGATCAGCGCTCCATATGTGTAGTCACCACGAGGGTCGAGCACCGCGAGGCGGTCGGCATCGGCGGCGGCCTGCATGATGACATGCCGGCACGCGCTCACTTCGATGTCCGCCGGGATCGGTCGTCGCAACGCACGTTCCGCTGCCAGTGCAGCCGTCCCGGGCACCAGCGATAGACGGGGCCGATCAAGACTCGTCATATGCGAATTCCTTCTTTGCGGTTCGCCCTTCTGGACACCGGACCGCACGACAGCCAACAGTGCGGTTGTCTGGAGTTGCCCCGGTCGGGGAGATACATCGGGGCTTTCGATCATGCGGTCAGCACAGTGCTACGCGACCGTCCTCTCGCCTCCAACACCGTGCAGATCGAGCCAGGGAGTTCATACTTCATCCGCCGCCTTGCACCGTTGCTCCAGGCGCTCCGCGAACGTCATCCATTCGACCGCGCAGCCACGTGCCATCTCCGCGACGACGTACGCGGAGTGAGCTGGAATGTCGTGCAGGACCTCTTCCCATCCCTTCGGCCCCGCCACGTTCGAGAAGAGCCACTGCAACACCTTCCGTCCGCTGGCGTTGAGCCGCAGCGACGGGTCCTTTCTGAGGTTCTGGAGCATAGAGGCACGGTCCTGTGACGGCATGTGCTCGCCGTCCCAGCCGACGACCTCGATCTGCTTCCTCTTCCCAGCACCGGGACGGACGTGTTCGGCGCGAAGTTTGACCGGCACGGGATCCTCTCCGCGCGCTATTCGTTTGCGCACGTCCCCGACCGTGGCGGGGGAGATGCCGGCCAGTTTTGCGATCTCCCTAAGGGAGGCATCCGGCCGTTTCGCGATGATCTCGCTCGCCATGCGCCGGCCGTCAGCACTGCTCAACGGTCGCACTCGACCATCGCGTCCGATTCGCACCGAGCCCTGAGCATTCCCCGTGGTCATCCTCTGGCGAATGGCGGCAACGGTGCGGGGCCCCAGGCCGGTGATCGCGGCGATCGATCGATCTGACGCATGAGGTTGTATCTCGATGATCTGGGTCGCCGCCGCTTCCCGATCGGCCGGTGTCAGCGGCAGGCCATGAGTCACATTGGCCTTGACCGCGGCCATGAACGCCTCGCCCTCGTTTCCCTCGAAAAACTGGGCTCTGATCGTGCGTTTCTGCTTGAGCTGGGCGGCGAGGACTCGATGCATGCCGTCGATCACGCGCATGCTCGGCCAGTGAACCAGAATAGGCGGCAGGTCGTCCGGCAGGTCCATAAGGACGTGAACATGTTCCGGAACCTCGCCGTCGAGGCGCGGGGAATAACCTGGCAGTAAGGAATCGATAGGCACCCACTGCACTTTCGGGGGAGCACTGGAACGGTGTTCCTGCACAGCGAATGTGTGATCGACGCGGCTCATTGTCCGGTCTTCAGGAAGATGTTTCTCTGCTTGCTGAATCAATCTACCTCTCCCCGCTTCGCCTGTCTTTCCATCCGTTCGACCAGGTCGAAACAGCCAAGAACCGTGGGCGGCGCCACGTACACGCACTTGCAGGACCGCCTCAGATGCCTTGTGAGACCACAGGGGGCGGTTCGAGCCCCACAGAACAGCACCGGTTTGTCGGCCACGGGCACCCATTGCTTCGGCGGGATGTGTGTGATCGGCCGCAGCCGCGTGCCGAGCCCGGCGACGAGCACGAGAGCCTTCATGGCCGTGCCAGCTTGACACTGCGGTCGAGCAGAGTGAGTCCTCCGATCGCCGTCAGCAGTCGATCGTCGGCGTTGTTCAGGCTCGCCGATCGGAGGTCGCGGAAATGCCGCTCCAGCGGGATGGGCGAGGCCCTGAGGTACCCGGTGGCCATCCCCGCGAGCTGGACCAGGTGGTGCACGGCTCGGAAGGTCAGCTCGGCCGCCGCTACCTTCACCGTATTGAGGTGGATCTGCACGGGCGGAGAGTCGAGCGATCGACCGTCGCGCCGGTGGCTGAGCACCTCGCCGGTGACCGAGTGGAGGTAGGCGCTCACCATCTCCAGGTCCATGCGGATTCGGGCCAGCCGCTCCCGGACCAGATCTGAGCTCGGATGGAGGCTGGGAGGGCGTTTGGTGGAGCCGATGTGCCTGACGACATCGCTCAGACCGGCCTTGGCCGCGCCGAGCCAGCAGGCTGCCCAGCCCACGTGACCCACCGGGATCAAGCTGTCGATGGCCACAGCCCTGAACTCACCCGGCTCGCCGACGATCTGGTGCGACGGCACCGCGCCGGATAACCGCATGCTGATGCTGTGCGTGCCTCGCATGCCGAGGGGATCCCAGGTGCCGTAGGTCTCACTGGTGAGCTGGTCGCGCCCGACGTACACCAGTGTGACCTTGTGCTCGGAGGAGCTCTCTGCGGCCCGCATGGTGATCAGGAAGCCATCCGCGTGCTCGCCGCCGGTGACGACCGGGGCGTCTCGCTCGACCTGGATGAGGTCACCGGCGTCACGCAAGGGGGATACAGCTGTCAGGAGATTGCCGCCCTTGGCTGGTTCCGTAGTGACGGAGGCGATATAGACCTCGCCCACGGCGATGCGCGGCAGCAGGGCGGCCAGCAACTGTGGTGCGGCGTGCCTGACCAGCGCGTCGACCTGCTGGCAGTGCATGGCCCAGATCATGGCGGTGGACAGGCAACCCGACGCGAGCGTTTGCGCAACGGCGACCAGATCGTCCAGGTCCCCGCCCAGACCGCCGTGCTCGGCAGGCACCAGCAGGCCGAGCAGGCCGCTCGCCCGCAGTGCCTTCATCGCTGCTTCGGGGAAGCACGCGGCAGCATCGACGCGCGCCGCGTGCTCGGCGAGGACGGGTACGACATCTCCTGCCAGGTCGAGCGGATTCACATGTCCCCCTGATAGGCGTTGATCGCCGATTCCGGCATCAGCAGCTCGGGCAGGGCCGCCCTGTCGAGCTTTCCCGAGGTGTTGCGCGGCAGGCGCGCCACGACCCGGCACACCGAGGGGGTACGGCTGGCGTCCAGCCGCGCGCGCAGCGCGCGAAGTACCTCGACAGGTGTGAGAGAAGCGATGACGAGGAGTGCCGCCTCGCGGCCCGGCGCGGGCGGTACAACGGCAGCCTCGCTGACGCCGGGAATCTCTCTGGCGGCCGCTTCGATCTCCAGCGCGCTCACCCGTGTACCGTGCAGCTTGAAGATCTGGTCGCGGCGGCCGTCGAAATGCAGGTAGCCCTCCGCATCCAGCCAGCCGTGGTCTCCCGTGCGCAGCCAGCGCTCACCCGTCAGGGGGTCGCGGCAGAAGAAGCGGGCGCTGAGCTCGGGATCGCGCCAGTAACCCGCCATGACATGTGGGCCACTGACCATGATCTCGCCGGACTCGCCGGTGGGTGCCTCGCTCCCGTCCGGGCGGAGGATGCGCACGCTCGTGCCGCGTAGCGGCCTACCCAGCGCGCCGGGATGGTGGAGGTCCCCGTCAACCTCCATGATCGAGACTCGCTTGCATTCGGTTATGCCGAACATGAGCTGCACGCCGGCGCCGGAGAACCGCTCGCGCAGGCCCGCGATCGTCGCCCGCGGTAGCTCCTCGCCCGTGTTGGTGAACAGCCGCACCCGGGTAGGTGACCGATCGCGCCGGCCGAGGCTCAGCAGCATCGCGGCAAGGGAAGGCACGACGGGGACCACGGTGACTCCGTGGTGTTTGATCAGTGCGAGCAGCCTGGCGTCGGCGTCCTGACCGGCCAGTACCAGCTCGGCTCCGCAGAGCACAGTGAGGAAGGCCTGGTAGAGGCCGTAGTCGAAGGACAGGGGCAACTTGCAGAGCACGACGTCGTCCGCCCGGTAGCTCAACCGTTCAGCGATGGCTCGCGTGGCGAAGAGCACATGAGAGTGGTGACCGACGACGGCCTTGGGCACCGCCGTGCTGCCTGAGGTGTAGATCAGCAGGAGCGGGTCGTCCCGCGCGGCCTGCGCGCCCGGCGCCTTGTGGCCACCCCAGTCGGGCAACTCATCGTCGATGACGACCACAGGGTCAGCGTCGCTGAGGATGTGGTTCACCTGGATGGCCGTGGCGGTCTCGCTGACCGGCACGAACACCGCGCCCAGCCGAGCGCAGGCGAAGAGCACGGCCAGCACACGGCGGTCGGGTCGAGCGCGAATCATGACCCGGTCCCCGTGACCGACGCCCTGCTCGCTCAGCCAGCCCGCGCACGCCAGGCTCTGCTCCAGGAACTCGGCATAGGTCCAGGAGCCATGTTGATCGCGTACGGCAGGCGCCCCGGGAGCCCTCGTGCTCGCGAACTGGAGCATCTCGTGGACCAGGCGCAGATGGAACCCATCGGTCACCGGCGACCTCCCCTCGGTTACCGTCGCCGACTTCGCATTGTTGATGGAAGAGGTCGGGCAGACAACAGTCCCGGCTACCCCCAGAATCGAGGACACGTGACCTTCTTGTAGCGGTCCGAGCCTGCCTCTACGTTGAGGAACGGCCTGGCCAAACGCGGGGGAGGACCGCTCATGACCGAGCTACTCGCGGAGGCTGAGAGTGCCGCACGCCGCGCGGTCGGTTCGGGCACGCTTTCCGACGCCTGCATGTCCGCTGGGAGGCCCGCGACGACATCCAGGAAGCGTTCATCAAACCGGCCTGCGCTCATCCGCCGACGGCGACGTCTCGCCTCCTTGCGCGAGGAGCTCCGCATGACACTTACGATCACGGGACGTGGCTGGCAGCAGGCGGCGGTGTACTCACCGATCTCACGTCATCGTGGCCACCGAAATCTAACGGCGCGAGGGTCGTCCGGGCTGTCACCCAATCTCGGGACGTGCCCCCGCGCACCGCGGGGATCAGGCTTGTTGTCATCGCCGTCTTGAGGAGAGTGTTGCGTTGAGTGCCGTGCTGACCAGCCCCTTGCTGCGGCGGTGCGGAGGCTCCGCGCAGCCGTCGATGAGGCCGATCTGCCTGCCGTACGTCCGGGCGGGCGCCTCCCTGCGCGACAGCAGGCGACTCTCCGGCAAGTTCGGGGTCGAGGTCTGGGCGGTGCGGCCGCCCGGCCGGAAGGATCGCTGGTGCGAGAGCCCGGTGCGGCGGATCGAGCCGATGGTGGCGGCGGCGGGGGCCATGGGGCCGCTGCTTGACCGTCCCCTTCCACCGTTCGGTCGCGGCATGGGCGCGTTGCTCGCCTACGAGCTGTGCCGTACCCGGAGGGACGGGCCCGTACCGGCTGTTGGTCTCGGCGCATCGCGCTCCCGACCTGTCGCGGTCGCCGCCGGCTCGACCGCGATCGCATCCCGATGACCAAGAGTCTCGTTCACGTCTGTCGGCGGCCTGGGGAACTCGACGCGCCCGCGATGGAGCGGGCGCCGGACCACTCCGTGACGCGGCACGCAACGCTGCGGCAGCGATGCGCGCACCGCGACAGCAGGGTCTCGGTCAGGAACGTGGCACGCGGATCGGTGCTGCTGACCGCCACTGAGTCCGCCGGACGGGAGCTGCGCGAAGAAGTCGACCAGCCCTTCGACGTCCTTACCCGGTCGCAGATCCGGCGGGGCGCGGTCATGTCAGAGCAGCCGCGCGCCGATCGGGCGGCCGACCTGGAGTCGGCGCCGGCAGGCGTACTTCATGAGGTCGGCGGATGAGTGACAGGGTTGCCGTGGTCAGCGGTGCCAACAGGGGGCTCGGCCTGGCGATCGTACGTGCTCTCGCCGAGCGCGGCCTGCGCGTGGTGCTGACCAGCAGATCGCGGGAGCGCGGTGCGGAAGCGGCGAGTGGGCTCGGTGCCCACGGGTCGGCTGTGGCCGTACACGCCCTGGATATCACCGATGCCGACAGTGTGGCCGAGTTCACGAGCTGGCTGCACGTCACCTTCGGGCGCTGCGACGTGCTGGTCAACAACGCGGCCATCTTCATCGATGGCCCGCAGGACGGGATCACGGCGGATCTGGACTCCGTCCGGGTGACGTTGGAAACCAACCTGCTAGGCGCCTGGCAGCTCACCCAGGCGCTGGTACCCGCCATGCGCGCTGGGCGCTACGGCCGGATCGTCAATGTTTCGAGCAGCGCGGGGAGGCTGAGCACCATGCGGATGGGGGCCCCCGCCTACCGGATCTCCAAGACCGCGCTCAACGCCTTGACCCGCATGATCGCCGACGAGTTGCGCGACGACGGCATTCTGGTCAATGCCTGCTGCCCGGGCAAGGTGCGCACCGACATGGGCGGCCCGGCGGCGCCGGTCTCGCCGGAGGAGGCCGCGGTCACGCCCGTCTGGCTCGCGACCCTGCCCGCGGATGGTCCCACTGGCAAGTTCTACCGCGACTGCCGGGAGCAGGAATGGTGACACATCGACCGGAGGTGCCCGATGCCCGAACCGGACAGTGAGCTGGCCGAACTGACCGAGAGCTTGGTGACCATCTGGCGGCAGGTTCTGCGGATGGCGGAGATCGACGCGGACAGCCACCTGATGGATCTGGGGGCCACCTCACTCACCGCGGTTCGTCTCCGATCGCGGGTGCGTGCGGAGCTCGGTAAGGAGATCGACCTCGTGGAGTTCCTGGAACATCCGACTCCGCGGGAGCTGGCGCCGGTGATCGCGGAGGCGCCGGCCTGGAGTGGGCCGCAGCCGTGGCACCAGATCGAATGGACGCCCGAGAGTGGATGAGATCGTCGTCGATTTTCAGGGCGCCAGGTCGAGATCGGGAGACCTGACCTGGGCCCAGCGCGAGATGTGGCACCTGCATGCCCGGTTCCGGCCCCATCACTACTACTTCAACTTTGGCCGGCTGCTCCCCGTGCCGCGAGGGCGAACGGTCGAGGACGTCGCCGACGCCGTCCGACGCCTGGTGGAGTGCTACGAGGCATTTCGCACCACGATCAGTGTCGGGCCTGACGGCAGTCCGCGTCAGCACGTGGCCGGCAGCGGGGAATACCGCCTCGCGTTGCATGAGGCGGGCAAGGCGGACGGCGAGCTGGCGGAGCAGCTGTCCTACGAGTACAAGGGGCATGCGTTCGAGGACGAGGAGTGGCCGCTCAAGGCCGCGGTGATCACGTGTGAGGGCACGCCCACTTATGTGCTGTTCATGTTCTCGCACCTGGCTGTCGACCGGCTGGGCTCCGAACTGGCCTGCGGCACCTTTGCCAAGCTGCTCAAGGGAGAGCCGGACGACCTGCCTGCCGCCCTCACCCACCCCCTGGACCAGGCAGAGGCCGAGACCTCACCCGCGGGACTCCGCAGCGCGAGGCGATCGGCCGACTACTGGCGGCGCACGCTGGCGACGATCCCGCCGACGATGTTCACCAAGCGAGAGCCGGAGGTTTCCGCGTCCTGGTCACCGGCAGGGAATCTCGACTCCGTGGCGGCGGCTCTGGCCGCCGCCACGCTTGGGGCCGAACTGGGCGCCTCGAGCACGGGGGTGGTTCTGGCCGCCGTTTCCGCGCTTCTCAGCGTGCGCACCGGTCAGAGCACTGTGGCGCTCCGGCTGGTCGCAGCCAACAGGAGTTCGCCCGCGCTGCGGGAGATGGTGGGTACTCAGGCACAGACCGGACTGTTCGCGGTCGATGTCACCGACGCCTCCTTCCACGAAGTGATCCACCGCTCTTGGGCCGCCTCGCTGCTGGCCTACCGCCATTCCTCCTATCCACCGGAACTGATCAGAGAGGCCATCGAAGAGGTGAGCGAGCAGCGCGGCGTCGAGTTCGACCTGGGCTGCGACGTGCGGGCCGCCACCGGCTTCAAGCAGGCCCCGCTGCGCCGCCATACGCCGGAGGAGCTTGAGCGGGCCATGCCGCACACCACCTTCCGGCGCAGCGTGCTGTGGGACCGGCGGCAGCTGCTCAGACTCGACATCGGTGGCGTGCAGGGAGCGAGCCTGTGGCTCTCGCTGGGCGCCGATCCGACCGTCATGACGGCCGCGGACGTGGAGATCTTGCTCCGGGGGATCGAACGGCTCCTGGTGCGGGCGGTGTCCGCCGACATAGAGCTGAAGGAGATTCCCGGTCTCGTGGGCTGGTGACGACGGCCAGCTGCTTGAGCGTCTGGAAGACGAGCTCGGGTTCGAGCCCGAAGTCGACCAGGCAGGCCACCTCGTCGACCCCGATCGAGGCGAGATCGTCCAGCCGGGCCGCGACCTCCTCCCGCCCGCCGATCAGGCCACGCTCGGCCGCGTACTTCCGGGCCGCGTAACTGGCCAGCTCGTCCTTCTCCTCCTCGGTGAGCTCCTCCAGATCGCCCGCGCGGACCGTGCGGTCGTGCAGGTCGAGGAACTCGCGCTGATAGGTGATCAACGGCCGCTCCACGGCCGCCAGCGCCTGCTCGGCTGTCTCCGTGACGCAGGCGTGCATCATGAGCGTGACGTGCGGCCGCCCGCCGGGTGACGCGGGAGAGAATGCTTCGCGATAAACCCGGACATTCCGCTCCACCTGCGACCTGTCCTGCTGAAGATAGGCGGTCAGCACGCGGCAGCCGCGCCGCGCCGCCTCCTCGAACGTGGCCGGCCCCGACATGGCGGTCAGCCACAGCGGAATGTCCCGGCCCATGGGCGCCGGATAGGTACGCACCGGCGGCAGTTCACCGTCGGGACTCAGGGCGAGTTCTTCACCTCGCCACAGCGCCCGCAGCGTGTCAACCGTGGCGAAGGTGTGCTCGCGCCGCTGTTCGTAGCCGACCTGGCCGAGCACGAAGTCGCCACGGTTCCAGCCGGTGGCCAGCGACAGCCCCGCGCGGCCGTTGGACAGCGCGTCGACCATCGCCCATTCCTCAGCCACCCTGGCCACGTGGTGCAGCGGCATGACCACGCTGCCCGCGCGCAGGCCGATCCGGTTCGTCCGCGTCGCGAGCGCGGCGGCCAGCACCGCCGGGCTCGGGAACAGCCCGCCGAAGGAGTGGAAATGGCGCTCCGGCATCCAGATCGCCTCGAAGCCCAGATCCTCCGCCAGCACTGCGGTTTCCAAAATGAAGGAGTAGCGGTCAGGCGCGGCCCCGCGGTCGGCGCTGGAGAAGAAGAAGACGCTCAGCTTCATCCGCGCGCCGGCTGCCTGCCGGCCCTCTCGAGGAGGTCGGCGATGGCCGCCCATAACGTGGCCGGCGTGCGGAAAGTGTCGCCGATGAGCAGTTCGTCGGGAAACTCCACCTCGTAGGTCTCCTCGATCGAGACCAGCAGCTCGACCAGGGCGAGCGAGTCGACGCCGGCCTCCCGCAGATCCAGGTCGGATACGACGGGCGCGGCTTCGTCGAGCAGCACCAAATGCGGACGCAGCACCATCTCGAAGGACCCGTCCCAGCTTTCCATGTAATCTCCCACGATCAGTTCGAGACGATGCTGTCGATCTCGGCGAGATGATCCGCCGTGAGCCGCAGTCGCACCGCGTCGACCGCCGCTTCGATGTGTTCGGCCCGCCGGGTGCCCACAATCGCGCAATCCACTGCAGGGTTGGCCAGCGTCCACGCGACCGCGAGCTGAGCGACCGTGGCCTCCAGCTCCTTGGCGGCGAACGTGGCGAGCCGATCGACGACCTGGATGGTCTTTCTGTACGGTTCGCCGCGGAAGGCGGGCGCGAATCCCCGCCAGTCGTCCTCGAAGGTGGTGTCTTCGGTGAGTGCCCCTGACAGCAGGCCGTTGGCCAGCGGCGCATAGGCGAGCGTGCCGATGTCGTGCGCCCGCGCGTAGGGCAGTTCGGCGCTCTCTACGCGCCTGCGAAACAGGTTGTACGGCGATTGCACGACCTCCACCGCCCGGCCGGCGGCGAAGGCAGTCATCTGCTCGGGACTGTAGTTGGAGACCCCGACATGCCGGATGGTCCCCGCGTCGACGAACTCGTTCAGGAATCCCGCCACCTCGGCGTAGGGAATGTTCGGGTCGGGCACGTGCACCAGGTAGAGGTCGATGTGGTCGACCCCCAGCGATTCCAGGCTGTTCTCGATGCCCGCCCGGAGCATGCCGGGGCTGGAGTCAGGGTAGGGCTGCCCGGCGTCGCTGATGCGCATCCCGCCCTTGGTCACGATCACCACTTCGTCGCGGCGACTGGTGAGATCCTCCCGCAGCGCCTTGCCGAGGATGCGTTCCGCGGCTCCCCAGCCGTAGGAGTGGGCGGTGTCGAAGATGTTGATGCCCAACGTCCTGGCGTGGCGGATCGCGGCGATGGCCTCGTGCTCGTCGAAGGCGCCCCAGTGTCCGCTCAGTTCCCAGGTGCCGAACGCGATGCGGGAGACGTTCAGCCCGGTCTTGCCCAGTGTGGTATTCACTGCTACCTCCTGTCAGGCACAGTAGAACCGGGCACCACAGGCACGATTGTCGCCGGATTTCGTGACGTTGCCCGAAATAGGGGACAGCTGAGGGTTTGTCGCCGCGACGTCTCCCGGACGGCGGCGACCCTGGCGGTCGGCCGTGCGGAGCTCTCACCATTCCGGTCGGAGCGTGAAACGGTCACCCCTCGTCACTTCAGGACGATCGCGTCAGTTCCGGCTCGATGGATTCGGACTGAGAAAACCGCAATCACTGCCGACGATGTGGCCCAGGAGCGCGGCTCTGGTGAGCTCGGCCTTGTTGCCTGCGCCAAGCTTGGCGCGGATGCGTTTGACGTAGGTGTCGACCGTATGCCGGCTGATGCCCAGTCGGGTGGCGATCTGGCTGTGGGTCAGCCCTTGGGAGATCCGCCGCAGCACCTGCTGTTCCCTCTCGGAGAGGGCGAGCGTGGCCGGCTCTGACATGCCGGCGAGAGAGGCCGTGTCTTTCTGCTTGGGTACTGCCCCCACAGTCGCCTGGCGGATCGTGTCGATGAACACCTCGGGCGGCGCCGATTTGTTGATGACCAGCCGCGCTCCGGCCTCGGTGAAAGCCGCTGTCGTGCCCGACATGGGGTACAGCGCCAGGACGATCACGGTGGCGTATCCGGCCAGGTACGAGATGTGGCGGAATCTTTCCTCGTAGGGCAGGGCCTCCGGGTCGATCAGATACGCGTCCGCCAACCAAGAGATCTGCTCGGTCGGCGAGGTCTGCGCGTCGAGCACCTTGATGCCGGCGTCGGAAAGGACCTGGACCAGGCCGGCCAGAAATACTGGCGATTTATCAAGAATCCCCACTCGGATCATAAAACCCCCAGAAAGAGAAGGAAGAGGCGATAGAGCGCAGCTGTCGGCCCCCTACGCCGCTCCGGCTCGAAAGGAGATATCGGTCAGCCTAGCACCCGCCGAAACGGCCCGCGTCCCTGGATCAAGGGACACAACCAGTCAATCAGCGGAACTATTTCATCGGTTGACGAGTGAGCAACCGCGCCCCAGGAGGGCGCAATCAGTAAGGCGGTCGCCGACCCATGGCAGCGGCCGCGCGAAGGGTCGGCAGAGGCTCCTCGAACATGACAAGCTGCGCTTTCCCGAGCTGGAATCGGGTCGGCAGACGGCGTCGGCGCGTTCGTCGGATGCGTTCCAGATTTCGGCATCGAGAAGTTCGAGCCACGCTTGCTGTTCTTCCAGACCCGATCCGCCGGAATTGAGATCCGGCGAGTACAGAAGCCGGAAGAATTCTTCGTCCGCCATCAATTCCAGCGGCCGAACCAGCGAACCGTCACCAGCCGTTGCGGTGCACCACGGCCGACAGCGGTTTGCGCGGGGCGCGCCGGAACGTGTCGCCCAGGTAATACGCCGTCGGCAGCAGGACGCCTTGAAAAACGGTGTCCGGCAACCGCAGCAGCTCCGCGATCTCGCGTTCATGGCGCAGGTGCAGCATCGTCCAGGTAGTGCCGAGCCCGCGTGCGCGGGCTGCCAGTGCATAGGACCACGCGGCCGGCAGCAGCGAGCCCCAGATCCCCGCCTGATTGGCATCCGGCAGCACGGGCGTGCCGATGTCGATGGCCGCTACGACGAGTACCGGCACCTCGCCCATGTGATCGGCGAGGTAGCGGGAACTGTGCACCTGCCGCCGCTCCGCGGCGTCTTGGTGCGGGGCCCCGGCCGTCTCGTGACCGGAGGCGATCCGCTGCCGCACCTCCTCTTCGAGGTAGGTGTAGTACGCCTGGCGGTAGTAGCCTCCGATGCTGCGCCGCAGATCGGCATCCGTGACGACGATCCAGTGCCAGTTCTGCGCATTCTGCGCGGACGGCGCCTGAACCGCGATCCCGATGCATTCGTCGATCAGTTCCTCTGGGACGGAGCGTGTCAGGTCCAATCGCCACCGTACGCTGCGGGTGGTGGTCAGCAGTTCGTCGGGTGACAGCGCGCCACGTACGGACATGGTGTCATCGGGGGAGGAGGCGGTCATGTCAGCTCGCCCGGCGAAAATCGCGCATGACGACGGCGCGGGTCAGCTCGGCTTTGTTGCCGACCCCGAGCTTCGACCGGATGCGCTTGATATGTGTGTCGAAGGTGTGCTGACTGATGCCGAGGGCGCGGGCGCCCTGCCGGTGCGTCAGGCCGCGCGCGATCTGGGTGATGACCTGCAGCTCCCGAGGCGACAGCGGGTTGGCCTCGTCGGCCCGGACACCTGGTACGGCCCCGTCGTGGCCGCCGTCGGCAGAGGTGTCGTTCGAGGCGCCGATGAATCTTCTGCCGCCGGCGACTGCTCGCAGCCCTTCGACGACGACGTCGACCTGGGCGCATCGGTCGAGGACGCCGGTGACACCGGCTCGAATGAAACTGTCGACGCTGCCATGGACGGTGTGATCCATGATGACCGCGACGGGTGCGGCCGGCAGGACTTCAGCCAGCAGATCTTCCCACGTCATGTCCCGAACCGTGGTCGGGGCGATCAGGAAAACGTCTGTTCCCCACCGGGAGGCCGACATGGGACCAATCGCGTCGCTCTTCACCACGAAGCCTTTGTCGCGCAACACAGTGGCCAGTCCGTGAACGAAGACCGGGCACGTGTCGATAACGCTTACCTTTATCATCCAACACCCTTACGGCGCGCTGAGGCGGTGTCACCT
This sequence comes from Nonomuraea sp. NPDC050786, assembly GCF_040654115.1. Lineage (NCBI taxonomy): Bacteria > Bacillati > Actinomycetota > Actinomycetes > Streptosporangiales > Streptosporangiaceae > Nonomuraea > Nonomuraea sp. NPDC050786. Next base: position 218,730 of record NZ_JBFAHJ010000011.1, on the reverse strand, counting down.
ATTGGCTGTCGAGGTTCTGTCAATGGACAACTCCGACGCCCGGCGGCGGACGATCCGGCCGCCGTAATGGCGATTTGCTCGCCGCCGCCCGGCACTTCGTCCAGATCATGCAGTTCTTCTCCCTCGGATCCGCATGGTGCAAAAACTCTCGTAGGCCGTCGATGCGGCCACGGGTATTAATGGGCGAGCCGGTGGGGCGACATCCCAGGCCAGCCTGCCCGGCTGTCTTCAATTGGTCTTCCGGCCGGCGCCCCGCCGGCCGAAGATCGATCTTCTCGGCTATTCTTGCCGCGAGTCGTCAAATGTAGTGCCTGCGTCTATATTCCAACTACACGCGAGCTGAACCGTTGTCTCCAGCGGTTTTCCGGCCAGCCCCCGGCCCTTCGCGATGCCGCGAGAACGGGCCCGTGCGGGGATAAGTTCCTCTCCCCGGCAGGGGCTGATCCTTCTGGTGTGACTGCATGGTTTTGTTGGTCGGCGTTCACGCACAGTGGCGTAAGGTCAGCCTTACTCTGTGTGCCCACTTCGTATTCTGCTCATTAGGGCGAGGAGTAGACGAAGTGTCACTGAACAAGCGAGTCAACTCGCGCGACGGTTATTTTGGCGGAGGCGGCGCATGCCGGTGATCCGGCCGGCGATCGGCGGGACTCCTCACGGCCGGGTGGGGTCAGCCGGTGCACATGTCGTGGTTCGCCCGTGCGCGCCGGATGTCGTACACCGCCTGCGCGTGCCGTAGCAGAAAGAGCCTGGTCATCGGATGGTCTCCCGGGTGATGCGCAGGCGGGAGGCGGAGATCGGCTCTTCGCCGCGGAAGACGATCTCGGCGGGGGCAGGGCGGCTCAGGAAGGCGATCAGACTGGCGGTCAGGCCGTAGGCGCCGAGGTTGGGGAAGGCGAGGAGATCGCCAGGGGTGAGCCCAGCGAGCCGGGTCGAGCGCGACAGGACGTCCGCCGGGGTGCAGAGCGGTCCGGCCAGCGTGACGGTGGAGGTCTGCTCGCCGGACTCCGCGACGGGAACCGGGGCAGCGTCAGGGAGCATGCGGCCGAGGCCCGACAGACCGCCCAGGTGATGGATGCCGGTGTCCAGCAGAACGAAGGTCCGGTCGGCGCGCTGCTTGATGTCGGCCACGGAGCAGATGAGCGTGCCACAGCCGCCGACCAGGTGCCTGCCGGACTCGAAGGCGATCAGCGGGCTGCCGTCGCGCCATCCAGGCAGGTGGGCGTCGAGCACCTTCTCCAGGCGGCGGCGGAGCGTCGGGTAGCGCGGACGGGCGCCTGGCTTGGCGTACGGCGCGGCGAACCCGCCGCCGAGATCCAATTGCTTCAAGCGAAGCCCGGTCTCCCGCCGCAGCCTGGCGGCCGTCGCGATGCTCCCCGCGACTTCGCCGAACAGGCACTCCTCGTCGGCCACGTTACTCACCGGGAAGAAGTGAGCGCCGACAACCTGCGCGCCTTCGACGTCGGCGAAGCGCTCCGGCTCCGCCAGGAGCTCCCGCGCGTCCACGCCGAACTGGGAGGATACGCCGGTCATGCGCAGACCGGCGGCGCCGCTCGCCGAGCCGGAGACGCGGATCAGGCAGCGGGCGAGCTTCCCGGCGGACGCGGCCGCGCGGGCCACCCGCCTATAGTCGGCGGAGGACTCGACGGAGAAGAGCGTGACCCCGGCGTCGAGCGCGGCCGCGATCTCCTCGGCTGACTTCGCGGGTCCGGTGTAGAGGCAGTCGGCGCCCGGGAAGCCGGCGGCCCGCGCGGCCGCGAGCTCACCCTCCGAGCTGATCTCCGCGTGACAGTCGCCCTCTCTCAAGGTCGCGGCGATCTGGGGGTGCGGGTTGGCCTTCAGCGAGTAGTAGAGCGCGGCCTCGGCGGGAAGCGCGTCACGCAGGTCGGCGAGCGCGGCAACCACCGCGTCCAGCTGATAGACGTAAAGCGGGCTGCCGTATTCGCTGACCAGCTTCGATTCGGCCACGTTGGCCAGGTGAAACGTCATCGCACCTCCGGATCGTCGCCGACGATATGACCGAGGATCGGTCGCATCCATTGGGGACATGCCTGAGCCGGCGGCCGGGGTGGCGGCCCGCTTTGACCCTTCGCCCACGTGCCGCCGCGGTCGAGCGGGCGCCGTCCAAGCGACCTTGATAATTGTGGGCTCGCCTGAGCGGGATGCGCTCCGTGACGATGACGAATGCGGAGATTACGCCAGCACCACCTCAAGCCGTCATGGCCACCCCGCGCACCACGTCGGCCAGGGCGGTCTCGAACGAGGTGAGGCGGTCGCGCTGTCGGGGACTGTCCGGTGAGGCGATCGCGGCCAGGAGGCCGGTGTCGGTCAACGAGATCCAGAGGCCGTACCCGACCCGGTGCGAGGGCGCCAGGTGGACGTGTTGCCAGGCCTCCTGCCGAGCCCCGGTGACCCGGCCGGGTCCACCAGCCGCCCGGTCCGGCGTGGCGGTCCGGTCGTCGGTGAAGGACACGAAGCAGAAGGGATACTCTTCGCCGATGCCGTTGTAGTGTCCGGCAGGTGTGCCGGCCAGCACCTGCGCGATGGGCAGGTCATAATGCTCGATCGCGTCCATCAGCGCGCCACGGGCGGCACGCAGCGTGTCGTCGAACCGTTCGCCGACGGGAAAGTAGAGCGGCAGCGTGTTCGCGTACCACCCGACACTCTCGGCGATGGCCGGGGCGTCGCGGTTGTGCATCGCGACCAGCATGCCCGCCTCCCGCTGGTCGGCGGTTGCGCGCATCGCGATGCCGACCGCGGCGAGCACGCCCATGAGGACGGTGGCCCGTGCGTCACGGCACCGGCGGGCGAACACGTCTGCTTCACCGCCTGACAGCAAGTCGATCCGCACGTACCGGCCGGTGCGCAGGTCCCACGGGCGGGCGTCGACTGGGAACGCCGGTTCCACCGGCCGTCCGCCCAGCAACCGTCGCAGCGCGGCGACCTCCCGGTCGAGCGCGGGACCGTGGGCGAAACGGCGCCGTTGCTCTGCTGCGAAGGCGCCGAAGTCCGCCGGCTGCGGCAGGCCGGCCGGTTCACCCGAGAGAGCGGAGTTGTACAGGGCCTCGATGTCGCGCCGCGCCACAGCCAGCGACCAGCCGTCAGTGATCAGATGATCCATGGACAGGTAGAACACGGGCCGGTCGGACTGGATCACCCCGGCTCGCATCAAGGGCCAGCCCAGCACGTCGAACGGCCGGTTCACTTCGGCGCGGACCAGGCGCTCCACCGCCTCGGCGCCGCTGGGTGGAGAGTCGGTCTCCGTGACCGTGCACCGGATCCGGCTCGGGGTGACGCGCCGGATGGTGACCACCCCGTTCTGGCAATGGAACCGACGCTGCAACGCGCCATGGCGGGCGACAAAGCTGTTGACCGCCGTCTCGAGCGCGGCCACGTCGGCGCGTCCGGGAAGCACACTGGCGAACGCGAGTGTCTTCGCGGTGGGTGGATCACCTCTGAGCCGGGCGGCCTCAGCGGCGCGTACCCGGCGCTCCTGTGCGTAGGAGGGTACGTCGTGGCCGGTGGTCATGGCGTGCCACGTCGCCCGGCGCTCGCGTGAGCCGACAGCTCCGCCGTGGTGTGGGTGAGGACACCGGTGAGGTGGTCGAGGAGGAACAGATGACCGCCCGGGAACGTGAACAGACGAGAGCCCACCGTGGTGTGTTCGCGCCAGGCGAGCATCTCGTCGATGCGTACCTCCGGGTCGTCAAAGGCCGCGAAGCAGGTAATGGGCACGTCGAGCGGGTCGTCGGGGGTGTACCGGTAGGTCTCGCACAGCTCGAAGTCGGCGCGGATCGTGGGCGACATGGCTGCCAGCAGGTCCGGATCCATGACCACCGACCGGGACGGGCCGGCCATCTCGGCGAGCCGGTGCAGCAGGCGCGGTTGCGGTAAGGTGCTCGCCGCGGGGCGCCACCCCGGGAGGTGCGGGGCTCGATGCGCCGACACCAGCAGCCGCACCGGCAGCGCCTTCCCGTCACGGCGCAATCGCCGGCACAGCTCGAACGCGAGCAGAGCCCCCATGCTGTGCCCGAACAGCGCGTAAGGCCGGTCAAGCAGGGGGAGCAGCTCATGCGCCAGCGCGTCCACCACAGGTTCGATCCGTCTCAGCGGCCGCTCCCGGAATCGGCTCTCCCGACCGGGTAGCTGTACCGCCCACACCTCACATGCCAGGTCGTCAGGCAACCGCCACTGCCGGAACATCGCCGCGCCCCCGCCGGCGTACGGTACGCAGATCAGCCTGAGGCCGGGCGCGTCGCTGCCGCCGCACCGCCGTAGCCAGGCCGTGGTCACCAACCCGGTCCCCGGTGACGGGTGGCCGACCCGGCCAGGGTGGTAGGAAACCCTCTGCCGTCCACAACTCCGTCCTTTCAGCAGAAACCCGACTAGACCAGATATACGTTCTTGCAGCCGAACGCCTACCGCAAGGCAGGGTTTGTCCCGGAAATCGGTGACAGCGCGTGCTCATCCGCCGATCGCGTCTCCTCTTTAGGGGACATGCCCGTGCAACGCCGCAGTTTCAAAATGATCGATAAGTCGGTACATGCAGCAAATTGGACGATTGGTGGATGCGCGGTGAACAACTCAGCGGCCGGTCGGCCGGGTACCGATTCGATGGCGCGCATTCATGAAGTGTTCAACCAGTACCGCACCGTCGGTCTCGATGCCAACTTCTTCGAGGCCGGTCTCTCCTCGGTGACCCTTGTTGAGATCATCGACGATCTCCGGAATCTCGGCTTCACGTGCTCGCTCATCGACCTGTACCACTATCCGACGATCCGTGAACTGGCCGCCGCTGTCCGCTCGGCCACCGCACCGGCGACGCCGGACACCTTGCCCTGGCAGATGCAGGCGGAACGACGCGCGTAGCCGGTTTTCGGGACGTGAGGTGACCGGCGCGTACCAACAGAATTCACCGGCAGGGGCGACCAGGCCCACGAGTGGAGGTAATGGATGGCGACGGCGGACTCGATCGCGATCGTCGGTATGGCCGCGAGGCTTCCGGGTGCCGACAACATCGGCGAGTTCTGGGCCAACCTGGTGGCCGGCCGGGACTGCCTCACCGATCTGCCCGACGACGAATTGCTGCGTCATCATGAGGATCCGCAGGACATCGCGAACCCCCGCTACGTGCGGCGACGGCCTGTGCTCACCGAGTCGGACTGCCTGGACCACGAGCTGTTCGGGATGACGCCGCGGGAGGCGGAACTCCGCGATCCGCAATACCGGATCCTGCTGGAAACGGTGTACGGGACGCTGGAACACGCGGGCTACGACCCGGCGCACTACTCCGGCCAGATCGGACTGTTCGCGGCGACCAACATCAACCGCTACAGGTACGACTACATCGAGGCCAACCAGGACGTCGTGGACAGCGTCGGCTACGAAGCGATTTACATCCACAATAATCCCGACTACCTGACCACCTACATCTCTTACAAGCTCGGCCTGCGCGGACCCAGCGCGACGGTGCTGACGGCCTGCTCCAGTTCGCTGGTGGCGGTGCACATGGCGATGACGTCGATCCTGGCCGGCGACTGTGACATGGCGATGGCGGGCGGTGTGGACATCGAGTTCCCGTTCCACCGTGGATACGTGCCGATTCCGGGGGCGATCGCGGCCATGGACGGGGTCGTCCGGTCATTCGACGCGAACAGCACCGGCACCAACTTCGGCGACGGGGTGGGCGTGGTGCTGCTCAAACCTTTGTCGGCGGCCCTTCGGGACAACGACACCATCTACGCCACGATCCTCGGCTCGGCGATCAACAATGACGGCTCCCGCAAGGTCGGCTACACCGCGCCCAGCGTGTCGGGGCAGAGTGAATGCATCCTCAAGGCCCTGCGGCGCAGCGGCGTCGATCCGCGCGACATCAGCTATGTCGAGGCACATGGCACCGGGACCAGGGTGGGTGACCCGATCGAGCTGGCGGGACTGTCCGACGCCTACCGGTCGGCGAGCGCCGGGCCCCTCCCCGCGCAGTACTGCCCCATCGGTTCGGTGAAGTCGAACATCGGCCACCTGGGTCAGGCCGCGGGCGTGGCCGCGCTCATCAAGACGACGCTCGCCCTGCACCACCGGCAGATCCCGCCCAGCATCAACATGTCCACACCCAACCCCGAGGTGGACTGGGCGAACTCGCCGTTCTACGTCAACACAGAGCTGCGGGATTGGCCGGCCGAGCCCGGGCGGCCGCGGCGCGCGGGCGTCAGCTCGTTCGGAATCGGCGGCACGAACTCACATGTGATCGTCGAGGAGTCACCGACGCCCGCGGCCGGGAACGGTTACCGCAGGGCCACCGAGATCCTCACCTGGTCGGCGATGAACGAGACGGCCGAATCCCAGTTGCGCGACCGGCTCGCCACCCACTTCGCGGAGCTGGCGGACGAGCGGTTCGGCGACACGGCCTACACGTTGCGGGTGGGACGCAGCGGCAAACCCGTACGGGCGGCGCTCGCGGCGGTGGACGCGGCGGACGCGGCGGCCGGTCTGCGCGACACTACGAGGGTGTTGACCTGGGACGGAGTACCCAGGGACCTCGTGTTCGCGCTGCCCGGCCAGGGCGCACAGCATCCGGGCATGTGCCGCGAGCTGTACGATCACGAGCCCGCGTTCCGGCAGGGCTGCGATGCCGCGTTCGAGGTGCTGGAGCCGTTGCTGGGCTTCGACCTGCGGGCACTGTGGATGTCGTCGGGCGATCCGAAGCGGTTGGCCGAGACAGAGGTGGCGCAGCCACTGCTCTACGTCTTCGAATACACCCTCGCGCATTGCCTCATGCACTGGGGTGTGTCGCCGGGGATGCTGATCGGGCACAGCCTCGGCGAGCTGGTCGCTGGCGCGGTCAGCGGAGTGTTCGGCTTCGAGGACGGATTGCGCGCGGTCGCCACACGGGCACGGGTCATGCACCGGATGCCGCGCGGCCGGATGCTGGCGGTCGCCGCCGGCCCAGAGGAGATCACCGACCTGGTGAACGCTGATGTCGCGCTCGCCACGATCAACGGGCCACGGCAGGTGGTGCTGGCAGGCCCGGAGGGCGCCATCGACGAGGCCGCCGCGGTGTTGACCGCACGGGCGGTCGCCTGCAAGGTGCTGGCCACGTCGCATGCGTTCCACTCGCCGGCAATGGCCGACGCGGCGGTCGAGCTCGAGAAGGCGCTCGGTGAGCTGAGGCTGTCGTCGCCACGGATTCCGATCATTTCGGCGGCGACCGGCGAGGTGATCAGCGACGACCAGGCCACCACACCCGGCTTCTGGGCGCGGCAGCTGGTCGAGCCGGTGAACTTCGACTCCGTCGCCACGACGGTGTTCGCCAACGGCCCGACGACGGTGGTCGAGGTCGGGTCCGGCATCACGCTGGCGCCGCTGCTCCGTGGCCGGGCGGACCGCCGGGAGTCGCAGAGCCGGATCCTCTCCGCCATCGGCCGAGAAGGTGCCGAACCGGCTTTCGCCAGGACGCTCGCGCAGTTGTGGGTCGATGGGGTGCCCGTCACGTACTGGCGGCACGACGAGGGGCGGGGATACCGGCGGGTCGCCGCGCCCGGCTACCCGTATCAGCGCCGGCGGCATTGGCTGGAGGTCCCGAAGTCCGACGGCCCGCAGCCAGCGACAGAGACACGGACCGACGTCAGCTCCTCGGCCGAGGCCGTCGAACCGGAGACGCCGACGGCAGCGGGCCGGTGGCGGATGGCGGAGCTGGAATGGGTACGGGACCCGTCTCCCGTCATGCACCGGCCGGGCATCGCCTCGGGCAGTGCTGTGCTGCTGACGTCCGCTCGTGGTGAGGGCCGCGCCGCGCAGATGGCGCTGCAACGCGCCGGCTACCGGACGGTGCGGGTGGTGGACAGCCGCACGGACGGCGACACGGGTCGCCTCAGCATCGACCCGACGGATCCGCAAGCCTGGCTGTCGGTCCTGGACAAGGCCGCCGGGGGCGGGGCCGAGCCGGTGGTCATCGCGCACGCCGCGCTGCTCGCCGCGCCGGCGCGGGTCGATCTGTCGAATTTGGACGAGCAATTGGAATCCGGACTGTACTCATTGGCCGGAGCGCTCAAAGCGGCCGTGACCTTCCAGCGCCGCCACGGTGGCCCGATCCGGGTCATGGCGCTGGGCAGCGGATTGGTCGATGTCACCGGCGGCCCGAACGTCAATCCCGCCAGCGCCTCCGTGCTCGGCCTGCTGCGTACCGCCGAGCTCGAGAACCCTGCCCTGTCCTGTTACGCCATCGACGTGACCGAGGCCGTTGCGGAGCACGTGCTCAGCGACACGATCGCCCGCCCCCGGGCTCCCCTGGTGGCGGTACGCGGCGCGACCCGGTGGCTTCCGCGGCTCAAACCCCTGCCACCGCGGGAGCCCGGCCTGCGGCTGCGCCACCGCGGCACCTACCTCGTCACCGGCGGGCTGGGCGGCATCGGTCTCGTCGTGGCCAGGTCGCTGGCCGAAACCGGATATCAGCCGAACATCGCGCTCCTCGGCCGCACCCCGCTGGACGAGCTCGCGGACCGCGCCGCCGTCCAGGCCGAGCTCGAAACGATCGCCGATGCCGGGGCCGAGGTCGCGGATTACGCCGGTGATGTCGGTGACCCGGAGGCGTTGGCGGCGGTGGTCGACGAGGTGCAACGGCGGTTCGGCCCGGTCAACGGCGTCGTCCATTCCGCCGGGATCGCCGGAGGCGGACTGATGGAACTCCGCGACATCGCGGCGATGCGCCGGGTGCTGCACCCGAAGGCGGCCGGCACCCTCGCCATCGAAGAGGTGTTCGCCGACCGGGCGCCACTGGACTTCCTGCTGCTGTTCTCCAGCACCGCGGGCCTCTCAGGGCTGTACGGCAGCGCTGACTACGCCGCCGCGAACGCGTTTCTCGACGCGCACAGCCTCAGCAGGGTCGCCGATCAGCGCCACACCGTCTCGGTGCAGTGGGCCGGGTGGGCCGAGGTCGGAATGCTCGCACGATCTTCCAGCGCGCCCGTCGCTCTCGCAAAGCACCACGTCCGTACGGCCGCCATCGAGCCGTCGACCGGCCCGGCGGGGGACGACGACGTCGTCATCGGCCTGGACGTGGTGCGTACCCCCGGCCAGGACTGGGAGTTCGACGAGCACGTGTTCGACGGCACGCCGGTGCTGCCCGGCACCAGCCTGCTGGAGCTGGCGGTCCTCGGCGCGCGGGCGGTTCGTGGCGGCTGGCCGGTGGAGCTCACCGACCTGGTGTTCCTGGCACCGGTGATCGGGGGCGGTCCACGGCAGCTGCGCGTCGTCGCCCGCCCGGTGGGGAACACGCACCGGATCATCGTGCAGTCCCGGCCCGTCGGCGGCGGGACGTGGACGGAGCACGCGACCGGGACGGCCCGGACCCCCGACCCGGTCGAAGAACCCGACCTCGCCGCGATCGCGGAGCAGTTGCCCACGTCGGCGGATTCGCCTCTGGCGGACTGGATCGATTTCGGGGGACGATGGGAGACCATCACCGAGGTGCGCGGTGCCGACGGAGAGCGGCTCGCCCGGCTGGTCCTGCCCGATCCCTACCATCCCGACCTCGCCGAGCATCCGGTGCATCCGGCGATCGTGGACGTGGCCGCCGGGGTGCTGACCGATCTCGCGCCGGGGCGGCAGTACGCGCCGTTCATCTACCGCAAGGTGCTCGTGCTGGCGCCGCTGACCGCCGACGTCCGGGTTCATGCCCGGTTCGCCAGTGGGGCCGCTCGCGCCGGCCGGCCGGTGGACTTCGACATCTACGACTCCGCAACCGGCCGCCTGCTGATCCGGATGGAGTCCTTCGCGATGCGTGAGATCGCTCCGGGCCAGTTCGGCGCCGGCCGGACGGAGGCGCCATCGGCCGATCCGCAGGCACACCAGCCGCCCCCGACCACCCTGCTGCCTGACGAGGGCGCGGCCATCTTCCAGGACCTGCTCAACGGTGAGTGTCCGCCGGTAGTGCTGGTCGACATGCGGGACCTTCCCCTGGAGGTGCCCGGCATCGGCTGGGCCGGCGAGCAGGCGCCGATGATCAGCAACCACCAGCCGGCCGCCACCGCCATACGCATCGCGAGCGGCGCCGGAGATCGAGACAGTGGTGACGGTGATGGCGAGGAGGCCGTCACGGCGCTGCGGAGGTTGTGGAGCGCCTCGCTCGGTGTGGCGGACATCGGTCTTGACGACGACTTCTTCGAGCTGGGCGGCAATTCCCTCGCCGCGGTGCAGCTGACCTCACGGATCAATGCGCATTTCGGTACCAGCCTGGGCGCCGGCGCGCTCTTCGACGCCAACACCGTGCGGTTGCTGGCGGCCGAGCTGAAGGGCCCGACCGCGCGATGACCACTCACCGACTGTTCACCTCCAAGGCGCTGGCCGGCGAGGTGGCCGTGATCACTGGCGGCAGATCGGGCATCGGGTACGCCATCGCCCATGACTTCCTCGCCTGCGGCGCCGACGTGGTGATCGCCTCTCGCTCGGCCGAGGGGCTCGCCCGCGCGGAAGCGCGGCTGGCCGATGAGACCGGCCGATCGTGCGGCATGGTGCCGTGCGACGTCCGTGACGAAGCCGGCGTCGAACGACTGTACGACTACGTGGCGGCCCGGCATGGGGGCGCCACGATCGTCGTCAACAACGCGGCGGCCAACTTCCGGACGCCGGCGGAACGGATGACCTCTCGCGCGTTCGACGTGGTGGTGGGTACCGACCTCTTCGGAACCTTCCACGTCACCCGCGCCTTCGTGCCGGCCATGCTGGAGGCGGGTCGCGGCGTGATCCTCAACATCACCCTGCCGCGGCCGGAGGCCGGTTTCCCGGGGTTCGCGCACTGCGGTGCCGCGAAAGCCGCCATCATCTCTCTCACCGCCACCTGGGCGTATGAGTGGGGGCGGCGAGGCGTGCGGGTCAACGCGATCGCTCCCGGTCCCGTTCCGACCGACGGTGTGGCGGCGAACATGCTGCACGGTGAGGGAGCCGCCGGGTTCGAACAGATCACCAGCAACATTCCGGTCGGTCGGCTGGGCACTCCGGCCGACATCGCGGCCGCCGCGGTCTTCCTGTGCTCGCCTGCCGCCGGCTGGATCACCGGGCAGAATCTCGTCGTCGACGGCGGCGTCTATCTCAATGGTGGCAACGCGCCACTCATGCGGTGAGGCCGAGCATGTATCAGCAGGCGACCGACGCCGCGCCCCAGCGGCCCATGACACCCGCATCGACCGCCGGCCAGGACCGGGCGCGGCTGCTCGTCGACGGCGACCGTGGCTGGTCGCTCTGGCGAGTTGGCGCGTTGCGCTCCGCGGGCCTGCCGTTCTCCCGTCTCACGGTGCTGGGCGCCGGGCGGGAGCTGGCGATGCAGCCCGGCGCCGAGCGTGACAGCGCGCTGCGTGCCGCCGCCCGGCGCGGCTTCGACGAACTGCTCGCCGACCGCCGGCTGCGCGCCGCACTCACGTGGCAGAATCCCGAAGTCGTGCACGCCTGGGTCGCCGGGTACACCCACGCCAGAGCACGCGCCGACGCAGCCGGCGAAGCGCCACCGTCTCTGCATCACCTCCGCCGGCGGCAGAGGCTCATCACCCGTTACGCTCAGCGCTACGCGGCCAGGAACGACACCATCGGCTTCTTCGGCCCGATCGCGTGGGCGCGTCTCGACGGCGACGAGACTCGCGTAGACGGTCCGGGCGGCCTGCGCCGCCACAACGTCCGCTACGAAGTGTGGGCGATCCAGGCGGTGGCCGGCGCGTGGGCTGCGGACCCCTCGATCCGGCCGCATCTACCGGTGCGGCTCAACCCTTCGTGCACGGTGGGCAATGCGGCGGTACACCGTCCGCACCGCTCCGACATCGCCCTGGAACCCGTCGAGCGGCAGCTCATCGCCCTCCTCGGCGAACCCGCCGATGAGGGTTGGACGCTGGATCGGCTCTTCAGGCAGAGCGGCCTGGCTCCGGGGGAGCTCGAGTCGGCCGTGCGCCGGCTGTGTGACGAATCGGTGCTCCAGGTCGGCTTCCGGATACCCATCTGTGGCGAACCCGACCGGCACCTGGCCCGACAGGTCGCCGCCATACCCGACACCGCCGTCCGGGATCGGCTCACGGAGCAGCTCACGGCGCTCACCGCGGCACGCACAGCGGCGGAGGAGGACATCACCGACCCCGAGACGGTCCTGCGCCATCTCGACGCCGTCGACGCGGCGCTCACCAGCGCTGCCGGACACGCCGTCCAGCCTGCTCCGGGCTTGACCCCGGGTGGGCGCACCCCGGTCTACCTGGACTGCCGCGGGGCCTTCGAGGCCGTCATCGGCGCAGACCTCATGACCGACCTGGCCGTGCCGCTCGCGATCCTCCTCGACAGCGCACGCTGGCTCACCGGCCAGGTGGGGGAGGAGGCGGCCACCCTGCTGGGCGAGCGGTACCGCCGGCTGGCCGCGCGGCGCAGCCGAGTGACCCTGGCTGACCTGCAGTTCGCCGCGGCAGACGTGCTGGCGGCGGACGCCGGCCGGCTCACCGACATCGTCGAGGACTTCCAGCTGCGGTGGGCGCAGATCCTGGCCGGGACGGACAGCGAGACGACGGAACCGCGCGTGGTCCCGGTGGCCGAGGCGAGACGGCTCGCCGACGCGCTGTTCCCGGCGACCGGGCGGCTGTGGGCGGCGGGGCGCGTACACAGTCCCGACCTGCTGCTGCGCCGGTGCCGGGACGGCGCGTCCCGGTGGGTGCTCGGCGAACTGCACCTCGGTCTCAACACGCTGGAGAACAGATGCTTCCTCAGCCAGGCCGACGATCTCGCCGAACTGGTCGCGATGACCCGTGCCACGGTCCCCATGGGCCGGGTCGTACCGGTGTATCCCCCTTCGGCGACCGAGATCAGCTCGCGAACCTATCCACCGACGGCACTGGACCCGCCGGGGCACTACAGGTACTGGTCGTACGGCGCCGACGACGGTCACCCGAGTGGGGTCGCCACCACGCCGGCTACCGCGCTCGTCGTCAGCGAACGCGCCGGCGAACTGGTGGCCACGTGCCGAGCGACCGGATGGGAGGCACCCGTGCTGGAGTGCTTCGGGGAATTCCTCAGCGCCCAGGTGGCGAACCTGTTCCGGCTTCGCTCACCGAAGCCGTACGCGCCGCGAGTCGACCTCGGCGCGGTGACGATCTGCCGCCGTACCTGGCGGTTCCACCCGGCCGAATGGGGTGTGGTGGCGTCCCATGACCGCGATCCCGGCCACGACCGCCTGCGACGCCGGGCGACCGCGCGAGGGCTGCCACGGCACGTCTTCGTCTGGGCCGCCGGCGAGCCGAAGCCGTTTTACGTCGACTTCGACGCGCCGCCGCTCGTGGAGAACCTGGCCCGGGTGCTACGCCGGGCGACCCGGGAAATCACGGTGGTCGAGATGCTGCCCGGCCCGGACGAGCTGTGGTTGCGGCTGCCCGACGGCACGGCGTACACCAGCGAGCTGCGGCTGGTGGCGGTCGACCCCATGGCCGGACCGGCGCCGTCGTGGCGGTTGGATACCGACTCCGCCGCCGGCACGGTCGCATGACCATCGATTCCGCCACCCGACCGGCCCCGACCGGCCCTGACCGGCCATCGTGCACGCCAGAGAGGAGCGCCGACGGTGCTCGAAGAACACCGGCACGACCCGCATCGCGCCGATCCGGATCTGGACGACCTGATCGCGATCATCGGACTGGCTACCCGGGTGCCTGGAGCCCATGACGCGGACCAGTACTGGTCGAACCTCGCCGAGGGCCGGGAGGCGATCGCCTTCCCCAGCGACGACGAACTGATCGCCGCCGGCGTACCGGCGGCCGCGCTTGTCGACCCGCACTACGTGAGGGCGGTCGCGGAACCGCCCGATCTGGAGCTGTTCGACGCGGAGTTCTTCCGCTTCAGCCCCCGGGACGCCTGCGTTCTGGATCCGCAGATCCGGATGTTCCTCGAGATGAGCCATACCGCCATCGAGAACGCCGGCTACGACCCGGCCCGCATCGACGGCAGCGTCGGTGTCTACGGCGCGGCCGGAGCCGCCGCATATGTCGAGGCCCACACGCGGCGCCGCTACGACCGGGCCACGCCGACCAGCAGCATGGCCGACGGCGTGCTCAGCATGCCGGACTACGTGAGCGCGCACGTGGCGTACCGGTGGGGATTCCGTGGCCCCGCCATGACCGTCTCCAGTGCCTGTTCCAGTTCGGCGGTCGCGGTCCACATCGCGTGCCAGGCGTTGCGCACCGGGGAATGCGATGTCGCCATCGCGGGCGGCAGCGACCTGGAAGCCCCCGTGCATCACGGCTATCGGTGGGATGCCGGTGGACCGTTCTCGCCGGACGGGCACTGCCGCCCGTTCGACCAGGCAGCCGCCGGAACCGTCTTCGGCAGCGGCGCCGCCGCTGTCGTGCTGAAGCGGCTCAGCGACGCGATCGCCGACAGGGATCACGTGTGGGCGGTGATCCGAGGGTCGGCGGTCAACAACGACGGTGCGGCCAGGGCCGGCTTCGCCGCACCTGGCATCGCCGGGCAGGTCGCCGTGGTCACCGAGGCGATGCGGGTCGCCGCGGCGGACCCGGCCGACATCTCGTACGTGGAAGCCCACGCCACCGGCACCCTCGTCGGAGACCCGATCGAGGTGGCGGCGCTGGCGAAGGCGTACCGCCTGCTCGGCACGTCACCGCGCGAGATCATGCTGTCATCGGTGAAGGGCAACATCGGCCACCTCGGACACGCGTCCGGAGTCGCCTCCCTGGTCAAGGTCGCCCTGTGCCTGAGCAACGAGCGCCGGGTGGGCACCGCGAACTTCACCGCCGCGAACCCGCGGCTGCGGCTCGCCGAAACCCCGTTCACCGTGGACTCGGCAGCGATGCCGTGGCCGAGGACGGCAGGTCGCCCACGGGTCGCGGGTATGAGTTCGTTCGGCATCGGCGGTACCAACGTCCACTTTGTCGTCGCCGAGGGGCCGGAACCGGCCCGCACGCCGGCACCGCGGCGGCCACAGGTGCTCATCTGGTCCGGCGGCAGCGACGGCGCCGTCCGCGACTACGAACCCTTGCTTGCCGACCACCTGCGCAGGCAGGGCGACAGCGCGTTCGCCGACACGGTCGCGACCCTTCAGGACGGCCGTACCGCGCATGCCGTGCGGGCCGCCGTGGTCGGGAGTGCCGCGGACGCGGTCAAGGCGCTGGACAGCGGCCGGATCCTGCGAGGACACCGTGCGCATGAGCCCCGGCCGGTGGCGTTCCTGTTCCCGGGCCAGGCGGCGCGGCCGACGCGGGTGGCGAACGGACTGTACGGCGTGGACCAGGTGTTCACCGACACGGTGGACACCTGCCTCGCCCTGTTCGAGAACGTCGGGGTCGAGCTACGGGCCGCCTGGCAGGGAGCAGGCGACGGCGGGTTGAGCGACAGCGCGCACGCGCAGCCGCTGATCTTCGTAGTGGAATACGCCCTCGCCGCCATGTGGCGATCATGGGGCATCCACCCGAGCATGGTGATCGGGCACGATGTCGGCGAGTTGAGCGCCGCAGCCGTCGCCGGAGTGTGCGATCTCCCCGCCGCGGTCCGGCTGGTGGCGGCTCACGCTGAGGCCACGGCTGCACTGCCGCACCGAGGTCACACCCTGGCCACGGAGCTCGCGATGAACCGGTTCGCGGCCGCGTTCGACGGTGTGACGCTCAGAGAGCCCGTGTTGCCCATGATCTCGGGCACGACCGGCGACCCGGTTCACGCACAAGCCCTTGACCCGCTGTTCTGGGCGGGCCGGCTCTGCCGGCCGGTCAGGTTCGACGTGGCGCTCGACCACCTGGCCGCGACGCCGGACTGGACGCTGCTGGAGGTCGGAGCGGGCGATACCCTGATCGGACTCGCTCATCAGCACCCCGACCTCGGTGCCGGAGACACGTTCACCGCAGCCACCCTGCCCGCTCGCCCGGCCATCGCCGACCCGGACGATGATCATCGATCGGCCGTCACCGCCGCCGCCATGCTCTGGACTCAGGGCCACCCGGTCGACTGGGCGGCCGTCCGCGGGCATGTGCCGGCGCGGCGCCTGCCGCTTCCGACCTACCAGTACCAGCGGACCCGGCACTGGATCGACTACCAGCCCGAGCCCGAGCCCACGGCGCCACGAGCCGTCTCGCCCGCCTCGCCGTTGAGCAGACTGACCTGGGTGGAGCGACCGCACCCCGGCGTCGTGAAGAACGCCGGCGGGGCGCCGGCGTTGGTCCTGCTTGCCGATGACGCGTCGAGCCGGCCCGCGGTGCTGGCGTTGCAGCAAGCCGGATACCGCCTGACGATCGCCCGGCCAGGTGCGAGTTACGCCGAGACGGACGGTGAGTTTCGTGTCCGGCCCGATCATCCGGGTGACATCGATCTGGTCCTCGCCGCCATGGCCGCTCGGGGAGCGCTGCCCAGCCTCCTGGTGCACGGTCTGGGACTTGCCGAGTCGGCACCGACGGCATCCGCACGCGCCGCCGACGGGCTCGCGGAGTCCTTCCACAGCTTCACCACCTTGATCCAGCGCGGCATGCGCCATCGCAGCGTCACCGGCGTCCTGGTGCTCACCAGTGGGTCGGTTGACGTGACCGGCGCCGAACCGATCGATCCGATGAAAGCCACACTGCACGGGGCGATTCGCACGCTCAGCCGGGAGTCGCCCGAGCTGTCCTGCCGGCTGATAGATATCGCCGCTCCTTTCACCGACGAGGATCTGGCCTCCGAGATCGCCTCGGGCTCGGCGGATACTGTCGTCGCGTTGCGTGGGCCGAGCCGGTGGGAACGCGTCGAACTGCCGTACCAGCCGCCGATGCCGACCGCCCACATGCTGCGTCGGCGGGGCGTGTACCTGCTCACAGGGGGACTGGGCGGGATCGGTCTCGCGGTGGCACGGGAGATGGCCGCCACCGGACTCTCCCCACACCTCGTACTGGCGGGTCGTCGCGGACTGCCGCCGGAGGGCGATGCCGAAGCTGACGCGACCCGGGCGGCGATCGCCGACTGCGAAAGGCTGGGCGCGACCGTACAGGTCGAGGCATGCGACATCGCCGACCTGCGGGCCGCCCGCAGGCTGTTCGACACCATCCGCGCGCGCCACGGCCAGGTGAACGGAATTGTTCACCTGGCGGGGGTGGCCGGCTCCGGCATGCTGCTGGTGCGGCGGCGCGAAGACGCCGACGCGGTGCTGCGCCCCAAAGTGGCCGGCTCCCTCGTGCTGGCGGAGGTGCTGCGCGAGCATCCGCCGGTCGACTTCTTCGTGGTGACCTCCAGCCGCGCGGCGCTGGGCGGTCTCGTCGGCAGCGGCGACTACGCCGCCGGCAACGCCTTCGCCGACGCCCTGTGCCGTCTGTTAGGCCGTGCCGGTGTACCCGCTCTCAGCATCAACTGGCCCGCATGGCACACGGTGGGAATGGCGGCCCGGTCGCCGCTGCCGGTCGCCGGAACGGTCTGGACGACGGAGGTCTCGCAGGACTCGCTGGTGGTCGACGAGCACCGGATCGGCAAGCGTGCGGTCATGCCCGGCACCGGCTTTCTCGACCTTGTCCTGCGCGGCTTTCGCGCGGTCGCCGCCCCGGATGAATCGGCCGCGGTGGCCCTCAGCGGCGTGACCTTCGAGCGGCCCATGGTGGTGACGTGTCCGCGCCGGGTGACCGTCGCCTTCCAACCCGAAGGCGACGGATGGGCGTTCACGGTGCACTCGGCCGAAGTGCCCGATGGGCTCTCCGTGCAGCACGTCAGGGGCTCCGTCGCCGTGCTCGGCCGGCCCATCCGGCAGTCGCCGGAACGGCTGGCGGCGCTGCGGAGGCGGCTGCGCGTGCCCGCACCGGAAGAGGCCAACACCGCCGGCCTGGTCACCTTCGGGCCGCGGTGGGACAACGTCGTGCGCGTCGCGGTGGACCCGGAGCAGGACGGAGAGCGGCTCGTCGAGCTGGCGCTCGCCGAGCCGTTCCATGACGACATCGCGGACTTCCCCGTTCACCCGGCTCTGCTGGACAACGCCACCGCCGCGGCCACGGCGTTCGACCCGAGCGGCTCCTACCTGCCGTTCTGCTACCACCGCTGCGAGATCTTCCGCAGTTTCCCGAACATGGTCGTCAGCCATGTGCGGCACCGTGCCGCACCGCTTGGAGTGATCCGAGCAGACATCGACATCTACGACACCGACGGAGAACTGCTGGCGCGCCTGGAGGGATTCACGATGCGGCGCGTGATCGCCGACGAGTTCAAGGGGGGCGGTGAGTTCGGCGCGGCGCCGATCCCCGACGGCATCGCGCCCGTAACGGGGGCACGCTTGCTGCTGTCACTCTTAGGCGGACGCCACGCCCACCACATAGCGGTACGTCCGCACGAGGCGGGCCATCCGGTGGCAATCCCGGACACGCCGACGGCACCACCCCCACCAACACCACCCCCACCAACGCCGCCCCAACCGACGCCGCCGCTACCAACGCCGCCCCAACTGCCCGTGGCCATGGCGGATGAGCCACGGCACGAGGCAGGTGCCGCTGGAGCGGATACGGTGCTCAAGCGACTGGCCGTGCTCTGGACCGCCGTCCTGGGGGTGTCTTCACCGGCCGATGACGACGACTTCTTCGAACAGGGCGGAAACTCGCTCAGCGCGGTCGAGCTGATGTCACGCGTGAAATCGGAATTCGGCATCCAGTTGAGCGTCATCACCATGTTCGATCACCCCACGCTGTCGGCCTTCGCGGACGCGTTGGTCGCGGAAGGTGCCCGTTGACATGACGATCGACATAGGGGCGGAGGTCCTCGCCAATCGCAAGGAGCAGGCGCAGTGGATGCTGCACCGGTTGACGCCCGGCCGGGGGATCTGCAACGTCGGAGCGGGCTTGCGGCTCGACCGGCGGCTGCGCTGGGGGCCGCTGCAGGCGGCCATCGACCACATCGTGTGGCGCCACCCCGGCCTGCGTGCCACCCTGCACACCAGGGGCTCGACGCTGTACAAGCGTTTCTTGCCGGCGACCGACCTGGTGGTGCCCCTGACGACCGCCAGCGGCACCGAGGAGACCTTGGCCGCCCAGGTCACCGAGCTGATGGCCGAACCGTTCGACCTCGAGAGCGGACTGCTGCTGCGGGCGCATCGCATCGTGCTGCCGACAGGCGAGGTGGTCTGCCTGGTGCTCCACCACATCGTCGCCGACGGGGTGACCGCCGTGGTCGTGCTGCGCGAACTGGTCGAGCTCTATGACGCCTTCGCCGCCGATCTGGACCCGCCGCCGCACCTTGCCGGGAGCGCGCCGGTGTACCTCGAGGCGCCTCCCGACCAGTCCGCGATCGACTACTGGTGTGCGCACCTGAGCGGTGTCGACCCGGACACGTTCGCACTTCCCGACGCGCGGCCCTCGCCGCTGCGGCCGACCTTCGCCGGCGGCCGAGTCGAGCGAGCGCTGTCCGAGCGGGCGCGGGCGGCCCTCGCGCGGCTGCGCAGATTCACCCGCACCACCGACAACATCGTCCTGCTCGCCGCGTACTACCTGCTGTTGGTCAAGCATGGCGCCGGTCCGGACCTGGTGATCGGGGTGCTCACCAACGGGCGGCGCGGCGCCGCAGCGGAGAATGTCGTCGGTTACCACGCCAACACCCTGCCGCTGCGGGTCGAGGTCGATCTCACCGCGGACTTCGCCACCCTCGTCCGGCAGACCCGGGACGTCTTCCTGGTCGGTCTCGAACACGGCGAAGTATCGTTCGAGGCGATCCAGCCGGTCATGCCGGTGAGGTCGGCGGACTGGCGCGTGCCGCTGTTCCGGCACACCTTCAACAACCTGCCGACCGGCACCGGCGATCAGACGATGGCGGGAGTCCCGGTGCGGGGCGTCGACGCGTACACCGCGATGAGCCGTGTCGACCTGGAACTGCTCGCGGCGTTCCAGGCGGACAGGGCCACCATCGACTTCCGTTACAGCACCGAGGTCCACGATCGCGGGTTCGCGACAACCCTGCTCGCCCGGTTGGAGCGACTACTGATCGCCCTGGACGAGTCGCTGGACGAGGCACCGGGCGAAAGCGGCGCCGGGCTGCCGGTCGGTTGGGTGGACTGCGACGCAGAAGGGGAACGGGAACGCGCGGTATCGCACGGCCCCGCCCGCGTATGGCCGGAGGCCAACCTCGGCGTGCTGATCGGCGCGCAGGCGGTGCGGACACCACACGCGATGGCGATCGATGGTTGGACGTACGACGAGCTGCGCCGAGGGGCACAGACGGTCGCAGCGACACTGTCCGCGCACGGGATCGGTCGCGGCGATGTCGTCGGCCTCTACGGCGCGCGCGGCAAGCGGCTCGCGGCCGGGGTACTGGGATGCTGGGCGGTCGGCGCCGCGTACCTGCCGCTGGAGCCCGAGCATCCGGCGCAGCGGATCGGCTTCCAGCTGGCCGACTCCGGCGCGCGGGTCGTGCTCAGCGACCGGCCCCTGCCGGCGGAGCGCACGCATGATCTCGTCGTCCTGGAGCTCCCGACAGAACCCGGCACCGAGCCGTCGGGTGCTGTGCCGCCGGCGACCGGCGATGATCCCGCGTACATCAGCTACACGTCCGGCTCCACCGGCCGGCCCAAAGGCGTCGTGGTCTCGCACGCCAACCTCGCCAACGTGGTGCACCACTTCCGTGAGCATCTGGCGGTGACCGCGGACGACCGCGCGCTGTGGAGCACCACCTTCTCGTTCGACATCTCGGCACTGGAGTTGTTGTTGCCGCTGGTCTCCGGTGGCGAGGTGGTGGTCGCCGGCGACGGGATTCGCGCCGACGGCACGGCACTGCTCGACCTGGTCGTCGATCGGGACGTGACGATACTGCAAGCCACCCCGACGCTGTGGCGCCACCTCGTGCCGCACCTCGGCCAACGGCTGCGGGGACGGCGGGCACTCAGCGGAGGGGAGTCGCTCACCGCCGCGCTCGCCGAGGAACTGCTCGCGGCCGGCTGCCGGCTGTATCACGTGTACGGGCCGACGGAGACGACCATCTGGTCGACGGCGATCGAGCTGACCTCGCCGGTGCCGGAGCCGGTGCCGATCGGCACCCCCGTCGCCAACACCACCATCCACGTCACCGACCGTTCCGGGGGGGACGTGCCCGTGGGCGTGCCGGGTGAGCTGCGGATCGGCGGTACCGGTGTGGCCCTCGGCTACCGCGGCGACCCGAAGCTGACCGCTGAACGGTTCGCCGTCCACCCGCGGCACGGACGCATGTACCGCACCGGCGACCGAGTGCGGCAGCGCCCCGACGGGGTCCTGGAGTACCTCGGCCGTACGGACCGGCAGGCGAAGGTGCGCGGCCACCGGGTGGAACCGGGCGAGATAGAAGCGGTGCTGGAGCGCCACCCCGAGGTGCGTGCCGCCGCGGTGATCACCGAATCCGATCCAGCAGGACACCAGCGACTGGTCGCGGGGATCCAGCCCGCTGACCCGGGCAACGCCGGCAGCGGCGCCCAGCCGCTGGCCGCTCGGCTGCGGGACCATGCCGCCGCGCACCTGCCGGCGGCGATGGTCCCCAGCCGGTTCGTGGTGCTGACCGCCATGCCGCTCACCGGCAACTCCAAGATCGACTACCGGCAGATCGCCGCCGTGGTGGCCGACGCCGGTGCTGCCGTGCCCGAGTCGGCCCTGCCCGACGACCCGACCGAGGAGTTGCTGGTCAGAGTGTGGCGCGAAACGCTGGGAGATCCCCGGCTGACGGTGGAGTCCAACTTCTTTCTCAGCGGCGGCCACTCGCTGCTCGCGGTCCAGATCGCCGACCAGGTGGGAACCGCCTTGGGCCGTCCGGTCGCATTCGAGCTGATCTTCGAGGCGCCGACCCCGAGATTGCTGGCGTCGCGGCTGACCGACGGCACGACGCCACCCGCCGCCACCAAGGAGAAGGCATGACGCCCCCCGTCTCAATCGTCCTGTGCCGGACGGCCTCCAGCACGCATACGGTGTGGCCGGCCGCGGCGCAGCCGATCCCGGCGCGGGGAGTGGCTGCCGGACGGCCGCAGCCTGCGCTCAACGGCACATTCACCTGCGGCCGCACGGCACCAGAAAGCTCCGCTGGAAGGGTGGTGCCCTGGTGACCGACATTCGGGACTGGTTCCTGCCGCTGATCGACGACGACGGCCTTCGGGTCTTCGCGTTCCCACATGTCGGAGCGGGCTGCGCGCAGCTCACGCCGTTCGCCCGCGCCGCCGCCAGGCATGGCATGTCGGTGTGGGCCGTGAATCTGCCGGGCCGCCAGGGCAGGTTGGATGAGCCCGCCCACACCCGCTTCGACGAGCTGGTCGACGAACTCGCCGACCGGATCGTCGGCAGGCTCGACCGCCCCTACGTGCTGCTCGGCTACTGCGGCGGCGCGCTGCTGGCCTACGGGCTCGCGCGGGTGCTGCGTGCCGGATCCGCGGCGCTGCCGTCGCGGCTGGTGATTGCCTCTTACGAGGCGCCGGACATCGCGCGGCGGCCACGTCGGATCGCCCACCTGCCGACCGACCTGCTCTGGGCGGAGCTGGCCGCATCCGGTGGGGTTCCGGCCACGCTCAGCGGCGACCCGAGGTTACGAAGGGTTGCCGAACCGGCGGTACGCGCCGACTTCGCCTGGCTTGCCAGCTATGAGCACCGGCCCGACCTGCCACTCCCGGTGCCGGTCACGGTGTGCTTCGGGAGCGCCGACGCTGGTCCGCGCGGCGCGTTCCTGGGTTGGCGCCGCCACACCAGCCACCCGTTGGACGTCCGTGTCGTCGATGGCGGCCACTGGCTGCTGGACGACGCCTGTGAGGAGCTGGCCGCGCAGGTCGCCGCCGCGATGTCGCAAGATGCGCCGGCGCTTCCGGGGGCGGTCGGATGAGCGTCCCCGGAGACGAGTCGCCCCCTCGGGACGGCAGCCCGTTGGACGCCGGGACCGAGGCTCTCTGGCTGCTTCACCAGCTGGTCCCGGACCGGGCCTTGTCGAATGTGGCGATGGCCATCGAGTTCGACCGGCCGCCTCGCTGGTGGCCGCTGCGGGAAGCGCTGAACTGGCTCGTGCGCCGCCATGTGAGCCTGCGAACGTCATTCCCGGCGGTCGACGGGCTGCCAACGCGGGCGCCCGCCGCCGCCGACGTGCCGGTGGAACTCGACATACACGCCAGCACGCCCGAGGCGGTCGAAGCGGATCTGCGAGCCTACGCCGGCGTGCCCTTCGATCTGGAGGAGCCGCCGCTCCTGCGGGCCGGCCTGTTCGCGGTCGACACCTGCCGTCACATCGTCTGCCTGGTCGCCGACCACATCGTGATCGACGCCGCGAGCCTGCGGATGCTCGTCGAGGAGTTGGGCCAGGCGTACCAGGCGCTCGCCGCCGACGGCGCACCGCCTGCGCTGCCCCCGCCCGCCGAGCTGCCACCGCCGGCGATGTCACCGGAGGCGCTGCGGTTCTGGCGCGACCACATCGCCGGACACGACCCGGCGGGGATGCGTCTGGAAGGAGCCAGCGAGCCGGTCGGCTCGCCGACGTTCGCCGGGCACCAGGTCGAGCGCCCGATGTCCGACGAAGCGGTGCGGGCGCTGGCGACACTGCGGCGCCGATGCCGCGCGACCGACGCGATCGTGCTGCTGTCCGCCTACTACGTCACGCTCCACGGGCACGGTGCGGCGAACGACGCGCTGGTCGGCGTCATGATGGACACCCGGCCCGGAGGCGCTGCCGCGGTCGGCTACCACGTCGCCACGCTTCCCTTCAGGATGGCGCTCGCCCCCGACATGTCGTTCGAGACGTTGGTGGCGCGGGTGACCCGGCTGATGGTCGATGCCATCGAGCACGGGCCGGTACCGTTCGAGGTCCTCGCCCGTGACCACACGGGCACGGAGAGCACCGGCCTGGCGTGGTGGCGCAACCGGCTGGTGCGCTGCCTGTTCAACTTCCGCCCGGAGGTGCCCAACCCCGTCCCCGCCGGTGGTGGGTCGAGGATCCGGGACGTGTCGGCCGGGCTCAGCCGGTTCGACCTGGAGCTGACGGTGGCCCCGATCGGCGCGCAAACGGTCGCGTACCTGCTCCTCAGCACCGAGGCGTACGATCCGGGCCTCGCGCGCGCGTTCCTGGAGAGACTCGATGTCGTGCTCACACAGGCCGCGGCCGACCCGGCCCGGCAACTGGCCGACTTCGACCTGCGTACCGGCACCGACCGGCGGGTGGTGGCGGAGGCCAACCGGACCGGCGTGACATGGCCGCGCCCTGAGACGGTACCCGGGATGGTGGCCGCCATCGCGAAGCGGCAACCGACGGCGACCGCCATCGTCGAAGGCGATTCGCGCGTGACCTATGAGCAGGTCACCCACGCCGCCGCCGCGATCGCCGGCCAACTGGGCGGCCTCGGTGTCGGGCCAGGGGCGGTGGTGGCGATCGCCGCGCCACGGGGCGCTGCTGTCGCGGCCGCGGCGCTCGGCGTGTGGGCGGCCGGCGCGGCGTACCTGCCGATGGACCCCGACCATCCACCGTCCCGGCTCGCCGAGCAGCTCACCGACGCGGGCTGCCGTGTCGTGATCGGCGCTCTGCCGCAGAGCTGCGTCGCCGGCCGGGCCGTCCTGCCGGTTCCTGAGCTCGGCAGCTTCGCCCCGCCCGGCCTGCCGCCGGCATCGTCCGCAACCGATCCCGACAGCCCGGCGTACCTGATCTACACCTCGGGCTCGACCGGCCGTCCCAAAGGTGTGGTGCTGACCCACCGGAACCTGGCCAACGTCGTCCGGCACTTCGCCACCCACTTGGATCTCGGTGGCGACACCGGCATGCTGTGGCTCACCACCTTCGCGTTCGACATTTCCGCGTTGGAGGTGTTTCTCCCTCTGGCCGTGGGTGGCCGGGTCATCGTCGCCGCGGACGAGTTGCGGGCCGACCCCGAGGCGCTGCTCGACATCATCGACGCGGCGGAGGTGTCGGTCGTGCAAGCCACGCCGACGACGTGGCGGCTGGCCGCGCCGGTCGCGAAGGGGCGGCTCGCCAACCGTGTCGTTCTGTGCGGTGGTGAGCCCCTGCCCTCCCCGCTGGCCGCGCAGCTGCTCGCGACCGATGCCCGGGTGCTCAACGTGTACGGCCCGACGGAGACCGCCATCTGGTCGTCCGCCGCCGAGGTCTGCTCCACCGGACCGATCATCGTCGGCAGGCCGATCAGCAACACCCGGGTGGCTGTGCTGGACCCGCGCGGCCGGCCACGCCCCATCGGCCTGTCCGGCGAGCTGTACATCGGTGGGGCCGGTGTCGCGGTGGGGTACCACAACCGGAAGGAACTCACGGCGGAACGATTCGTGGACGTCGCCGGTATCGGACGTTGCTACCGCACCGGCGATCTGGCCCGCTGGCATCCCGACGGCACTTTGGAACTGCTCGGCAGGGAAGACCGCCAGATCAAGCTGCGGGCTCACCGCATCGAACTCGGCGAGGTCGAAAGCGTCCTGGAGGACCATCCCGAGGTCCGCGCAGCGGCTGTCCAGTTAAGCGGTGACCCGACCGCCGACGGCCGGCTCGTCGCGTTCGTCGCCGCCACGGAGCGGCCCGGGCTGACCGCCGATATCTGGGATGCCGCCGCCCGCCGCTTGCCCGGCTACAGCCTGCCAGGGCACATCGTGGTGCTGACTGAGCTGCCGAGCACCCACAACGGCAAGATCGACTACCAGGCGCTGCTCGGGTATGTCGCGCCGATCGACGAGCAGCCGCTGCGGGCGGACGCCGATCGGGAGTCGTCCGACCCGACGGTGGCCATGCTCGTGGACCTGTGGCGCTCGGCACTGGCGCGTCCGGGGGTGGGGGCGCAGGACAATCTGTTCCTCAGCGGCGGCGACTCGCTCACCGCGCTGAAACTGGCCGCCGCCGCTGCCGACCGAGTGGGCGTTCCGGTGACGATGGCGATGGTGTTCCGCGCCCCGACACCGCAAGCGCTCGCCCGGCTCATCCAGAACGAAGGGGCGGGCCGATGACGGCGGCGAGCCCGCACGAGGGGATGGACGCGCCCGCTTGGGAGGCCGCGCTCGTCGCGGCGATCCAGGAGGTCACCGGGCTCAGCATGCCCGTGGACGCCAGCTTCTTCGCGGCCGGTCTGACGTCGGCGACGCTGGTGGGCGTCTTCGAGCGGCTGGCTGACAAGCTGCCCCCGGACGTGCCGGTGACGGTCTTCTTCAAGTATCCGACCCGCCGATCGCTCGCCCGGCACCTTTCCGAACAGGCGGCACCCGGCGCGGCGAGCCTGCCCGAGGCGGTGGCGGGGCCGTCCGGTCGCATCACCGCACAGCACCGGCGCGACATCAGATCACGGCTACGAGAGCGGAAAGGGTGACAGGGGTGGCAGCATCCACGCCCAGAGAGTCCGTTGAACCGATCGCGGTGGTCGGCATGGCATGCCGCCTTCCAGGTGCGCGCGACCTCGACCAGTTCTGGCGCAACCTGATCGACGGCCGGGACTGCGTCACCTTCTTCACCGCCGACGAGCTCCGGTCCGCAGGAGTGCCCGAAGCCGACCTGGGCAATCCGGACTATGTCCCCGCCGCACCGGAGATCGAGGATCCGGATCTGTTCGACGCGGATCTGTTCGGATTCTCCTCGAACGAAGCGGAGATCGCCGACCCGCAGCTCCGGCTGTTCCTGGAGCTGTGCCATGCAGCGTTGGAGAACGCCGGGTACGACGCGTTCCACACCGAGGACAGCGTCGGCGTGTTCGCCACCGCCGGTCCACCCGACTACTACTACACCCATCTGCTGGGCTATCCGGGCGCCCCTGGGCTGTACGCCGCGACGTTCAACTTCTTCGACTATTTCGCCACTCGGGTCAACCACACGCTGGGGCTGCGCGGACCGGGCATCTCCGTCCACACGGCGTGTTCGAGTTCGCTGGTCGCCGTGCACCTGGCGAGCGAATCTCTGCGGTCGGGGGAGTGCGACATGGCGATCGCCGGTGGGGCCGTGTTCGACCTGCCGCTCGGCCACGGCCACCTGTGGACACCGGGCGGGGTGTTCTCCCCGGATGGACACTGCCGTCCCTTCGACGCGTCCGGCAACGGCACCGTTTTCGGCAGTGGCGGCGGTGTCGTGGTACTCAAACGGCTGGATGACGCGATCGCCGCGGGCGACAACATCCGTGCTGTCATCCGTGCCAGCGTGGTCAACAACGACGGTGCCGACAAGGTCAGCTACAGTGCACCGAGCGTCAGCGGGCAGACGGCCGCGATCGTGGAGGCGATGGCGCTCGCGGCGACCCACCCGGATGAGGTCGGCTACGTCGAAGCTCACGCGACCGGCACCGCGCTGGGTGACCCCATCGAGATCGCGGCACTCACCGACGCGTACGCCACCCTGACGTCCGAACCGTTGGCGCCCGCAAGCATCGCCATCGGATCGGTGAAGTCCAACATCGGGCACATGTCGGCTGCCGCCGGGGTGGCGTCGCTCATCAAGACGGTTCTCATGCTGGAGCGCGAGGCCATCGTACCGAGCATCAACGTCGAGACCCTCAACCCGCGGCTGGAGCCGGACAAGACACCGTTCGACGTGGCTACTGCCCTCCGGCCGTGGCCACGCCGTCCGGACCGGCCCAGGGTCGCGGCAGTCAGCTCGCTCGGCGTCGGCGGCACGAACGCCCACATGGTGCTCGAGGAAGGACCGGCACCGGTCGAGCAGCCGGGCACCGGCGGACCGCGGGCGCTGATCTGGTCGGCCCGCACCGACGTGGGCGTCTCTGATCTCGGGGAACGGCTCGGCGGCTACTTCGACCGGCGAGACGAGAGCCGGTTCGCCGACGCGGCCGCCACGTTGCAGCACGGTCGCACTCACCATCCCGTGCGCGCCGGTTTCGTGGCGAGCACGGCCGCGGAGGCCGTGGCCGTGCTGCGCGGCGAGAACCGTCGTGTGGTGACCGGGCGGGCCGCCGACGGCGCCGCCACGACCCTGCTGTTCCCCGGACAGGGCAGTGAACGGCCCGGTATGGCGACCGAGCTCTACGGTACGGTGCGCGCCTTCACCGTGGCGATGGATGAGTGCCTCGAGCTGTTCGAGAACGAGGGCAACCGACTGTACGACCAGTGGATCACGGGCGCGGCGCTGCCGCCGGACCCGGCCGTCGTTCAGTCACTTCTCTTCGCCGTCGAGTACGCGATGGCCGCCATGTGGACCGGCTGGGGTGTTGCCGCCGACACCGTGCTGGGGCACAGTTTGGGCGAGATCGTGGCCGCCACCGTCGCAGGAGTGTTCGACCTGCGGGAGGCGGTACGGATCGTCGCCGCCCGCGCGGCCTCGATGGCGGAACTCCCGTGTGAAGGCGGAATGCTCGCCGTCGCCACCCCGATCGACGCTGCTCTGGACCTGCTGTCCGGCGATATATCCGGAGCGGTCGTCGTCGCCGCGATCAACGGGCCGAGGCAGACCGTGCTGTCCGGGCCCATCGATGCACTGGAGAAGCTTCGTGCGATGGCCCAGGAGCGCAGCATTGCAGCGCAGCCGCTTCCGGTCGCCCACGCGTTTCACCACCCCGGTTGGGCCGCCGCCGCCGCCCGATGGCGTACCGCGTTCGATGGCATACACCCGCGAGCGCCGCGCCTGCGTTTGATCTCCTCGCGAACTGGACGCCCGGTCACCGCCGGCGAAGCAACCGACCCGGCGTTCTGGACCGATCAGCTTCTCCACCCGGTCCGGTTCTGGCCCGCGGTGGAGCACCTGCTGGCCGACGGCGAGCACACCCTGCTGGAGACCGGGTGCGGCAACACGCTCGCCGGGCTGGCGCGCCGGCATTCCGCGTTCGTCACGCCGAACCGTGCGGTCGCGGTCACGCTGCCCGAGGAGTCCGCCGCGGGGGCGTTGACCGCCGCCACCCGGCTGTGGGTGCGCGGGGTACCGATCGACTGGGCCGCCGCGGACCAGCCGACCCCGTTGCGCCGCGCGGAATTGCCCGGTTACCCGTACCAGCGCAAGCGATTCTGGGTGGAACGGCGCGTGCGGATGACCGGACAGGCGACGGTGGTGGGAGCCGAGCCGGTCGCGCCGACCGAGCACGCGACCGATACCCCGTTCAGCATGGTGTGCTGGAGCCGGCAGGAGCGACCCGCGGACCTTCTGCCGGTCGGTGAGACCGCGCTGCTGCTCCTGCCCGAGGCCGAGGACGCGGCCATGTCGGTACTGCTCGCCGCGCAACGTGCCGGTCTGCGGGTGATACGCGTACGACCGGGCACCGCATACGGCGAGCGGGCGGGTGAGTACACCGTCAACCTGGGTGAGCCCGGCGATGTGGCAAGGGTGCTCGCGACCCTCACCGAACGTGGCATGTACCCGGACGTCCTCATGCACGCCGCCGCTCTGGACCCGGCACCGCAACCGGCCTCGGACACCGTGCCGGGTCAGATAGACGCGGCTTTCACCAGCCTGCTGGCGCTGGCGCAGGGCGCGCTGGGGCATCCGGCCGGGCGAACCCCGCCGCGTCTCGTCGTGATCACGACGGGAGCCGTGGACGTATCGGGCGGCGATCCGGTCGCACCGGTGAAGGCGACCGCACTGGGATTCGTGCGTACCCTCGCCACCGAAGCGCCTGACCTGATTGCGCGGGTCATCGACGTCGGCGCCCGGGTCCCCCCCGCCGAGGTGGCCGAAGAAATGCGAATCGACCGTGACGCCACGGTGGTGGCGTTGCGCGGCCGGCAGCGGTGGCTGCCCGCGGAACGGCCCCTGACCGTTCCGCCCGCTGACCGGGAGGTCATCCGTGAGCAGGGCGTATACCTGATCACCGGCGGGTTCGGCGGTCTCGGCACGGCCGTGGCGCGCGGACTGGCGGGCACCGGCCTGCGGCCCCGCCTGGTGCTGGTCGGGCGGCACGATCCCACTTCCGGCCCCGCTTCCGGCCCCACTTCCGGCCCCGCGGACGACCCCGCTGCGGAGAGAGCGCGCGACACCGTCGCCGAGCTGCGCGCGCTCGGGGCCGACGTGGTGACGATGGCGGCGGACGTGGCCGACGCCGCCGCCATGGCCGCCCTGGTGGACGCCGTGACGTTCCGGTACGGGCCGGTGAACGGTCTGTTCCACCTCGCCGGTGTGGCGGGCGACCGGATGATCGCCTTCCGGGACCCGGCCGACGCCGTGGCCGTGCTCCGGCCGAAGGTGCACGGCACCTTGGCCCTCACCGACGTCTTCGCGGGCCGGCCACCGCTGGACTTCGCGGTCTTCTTCGCCAGCCGGGCCGGTGCCGAGGGCCTCGTCGGCGGGGCCGACTACGCCGCCGCGAACAGCTTCCTCGACGCCGCCGCGGCCGTGTCGCCCCTCGCCGACGGCCGCGTGATCAGCATCGGCTGGCCGATCTGGCAAGGCGCCGGCATGGTGAACCCGGAGGGGCCGGACCTGATGCGGCTCGCCGGCACGGTCGCTGCCCTGTCGGCCGGCGGCTCCACCCGTCCGCAGCCCATCACACCGCCGCCCACGATCGAGGTGGCGTGGACCGGTGAGGTCGGGGCCGCCACGCACTGGGTCCTCGACGAGCACCGGGTGGCGCGCAAACCGCTCATGCCCGGCACCGCGTACCTCGATTTGATGGTCAGCGTCATGTCCGAGCGGGCCGGTGATCCAGCGTGCGCTGTCGAGCTGACCGATGTGGTGTTCCACGCACCGCTGCACGACCAGAAACGGCGCGAGATGCGCGTGACGCTGGAGCGGACGCTCGACGGTGAGGCCATGGAGACCCACGACTTCGTGGTCGCGTCGCGCCTCGCATCCGATCAGACCGCCCCGTGGACCGTGCACGTGACCGGGCGGGCCGCTACGGGTACCGCGGACGCCGCATGGGGCGAGGACCGGCGGGTCGACATCGACGCGATCCGGCACCGTATCGAGGCCGCCGGGACCGGGGCGGGATCCGGCGGCGGGGGTCCACGGCCGTTCCTCCTGGGCCCACGCTGGCACAACACCGTGCAGGCCTGGCAATCCGGTGAGGATCACCTGGTGCGGTTGGAACTCTCCCCGGCCTTCGAGTCCGACCTGACGGAACATCGGTTGCATCCCGCGCTGCTCGACACCGCGACCGCGGCGGTGCGCACCCCGGAGCAGACCTCGTTCGTTCCGTTCGTCTACCGGCGGTTGGTCCTCCTGCGCGACCTGCCCGGGCGGTTGTACGCGCATGCTCGGCGCCGGCTCGCCGACACCGACACGGCCCTCGGCGACATCGACCTCATCGCCGAGGACGGTACCGTGCTGGCTTCGGTGGAGGGCTTCGCCATGCGGCGCACCGACTTCGCCGACGGCTGGAACCAGCAGGCCCCGCCGATCGCGCCGGTCCCGGCGTCGCCACGCGACCCGAAGGCGGCGGCTACCGGGGGACTCGATCCCGCCGAGGGCCTGCGCCTGCTGTGGCGGTTGCTGTCGGCCGGCGTGTCGGGCACGGTGCTGGTCCGCCCGTACGAGGCCGGCCGGCCGGTCCCGCTGAACGCGCTGCCGAAGCTCGCCACGGTCGAGCCGCAAGCCGCCCCGTCGCAGGCCGCCCCCTCTCAGGCCGCGCCGCAGGCGTCCCAGGCCGGCCGGCTGCAAGCCCTCTCACCACAGGCCGACCCCAGGGCCCGGCTGCGCGATCTGTGGACGCAGATCCTGGGCACGCCACCGGTCGACGACGACCACGACTTCTTCGACGCCGGTGGGAACTCGCTCGCGGCGGTCGAGTTGATGGCCCAGCTCCGTGCGGTGTTCGGAGTGCGCCTCAGCATCGGCTCGCTGCTGGAGCGACGGACCTTCGGCGAGCTGCTGGCGATGCTGGCCGAGGCGAACGAGACACCGGCATGATCCGTGCGCATGTCGTCGAGCGCGGTCGTGTCCCTGCTGGGGGAGCTCTGTCAGTGACCAAGCGAAAGGCAGCAGAATGGCGCTGGAACTGTACGCGACGAGTCCACGGGCCGATGACCCGTCCCCGGCGCACTATCGCAAGCGGGTACTGGAGGTGGCGGAGTGGGCGGAGGCATCGGCGTGCCGGGGCCTGCTGATCTTCACCGACCACTATGCCGGCGACCCGTGGGCACTCGGCCAGTTCCTGTTGGAGCGCAGCGAGAGGCTCGTCCCGTTGGTGGCCGCGCAGCCGGTGTACATGCACCCCTTCACGGCCGCCCGACTGGTCAGCACGATGAGCTCCCTCTATGGACGGCCGGTCGATCTCAACCTGGTCACCGGCGGCAATCCGAACGAGGTGCGTGCCCTGGGCTCCACCATCGACCATGACGAGCGGTACGAACAGCTCATCGAGTACGGCAAGATCGTCACCGCGCTGCTGGCCGACCAGGAACCGGTGAGCCACTTCGGACGCCATTACAGCGTGCCGGAGGCGCTGCTGCGACCGGCGCTGCCGGCCGAGTTGATGCCCCGCATCTTCGTGGCCGGCGCGTCGGACGCCTGCCGTCGGGCGGCTTCCGAGCTGGGGGTCGTGCGGCTCACCCATCCCCGGGCGCTGAGCGAGTACGAACCCGGCTCAACGGCGCTCGCGGGTACCGGCATCCGGATGGGGATCATCGCACGGGACACCCGTGAGGAGGCCTGGAGAGTGGCCCACGAGCGGTGTCCCCGGGATCCCGTGGCCGAGCGGCTGGCCCGCCTCACCTATCGGCCCAGTGAGTCGCAGTGGTACCGCAGTCTGCGCGGCGACGCCGAGACGCGCGTGGCGGACGACTGCTATTGGCTGTACCCCTTGCGATTGGGCCGGGAGTACTGCCCCTTCCTGGTGGGCAGCCACGAGGAGGTGGCCGAGACCTTCGCCCGCTACCTCGACCTGGGCGTCTCCACCCTCATCCTCCACGCGCCGCGAGCGGAGGAGGACATCCCCAACGCGGAGATCGCGCTGCGGCTCGCCGAGTCCAAGCGATTGGTCGCCGGGGCCGATCGACCCTAGGAGGCCATCGCTCCGGCGCACTGCGGAGCACGCTCCGACCGAACCCGCTGAACAGGAGTTGACCGTGTTCGACGATGACACCCGCACCTTTCACGTGGTGCTCAACGACGAGGAGCAGTACTCGATCTGGCCCGCCGGGCGCGCGGTGCCGGCCGGGTGGCGGGCGTCGGGACCACGCGGCTCGAAGGCCGAGTGCCTGGCCTACATCGATGAGGTGTGGACCGACTTGCGGCCGTTGAGCCTGCGCCGGCGGACGGCCGGCGACGGGTAGGCCGAGAAGGAGGTGAAGACCCCTCAGGCCTTCGCGACCGACATCGTGCGGATCGGGTCGGCGATCTGCCGCAAATCTCCGGCCAGCAGCCAATGCCCACCCGGGACCGTAAGGGTGCGGAACGCTCCGGTCGTGTGCTCTCGCCACCCTTCGACCACCCCCATGGGGAGGGTACGGTCGGCGTCGCCGACGATCGCGGTAACCGGAACGGCCAGAGGTGGCTCCGGCCGGTACTCGTACCGGGCGAGCAATGCGTAGTCGGCGCGCAGAGCCACCTCGAAGATCTCCCGGAAGTCGGGTTCTCCGGCGACCTCGGACGGCACCCCGCCATACGACAGGATCTCCTGCCAGAAGGCGTCACTCGGAAGCGTATGGAGATCGGTGCGCGGCGTGGCCCTGTCCGGGGGCGCGTACGACGCCACCACGAGCGCGGCGGGCGGCGGTAGCGCGCGCCGGCGTAGCCGCCGCGCCACCAGAAACGCCAGCAGCGCACCGGAGCAGTAGCCGAGGAGCACGGGACGGCGGCACCACGCGAGCGCTGAGGCGAGCTCGTCGAGCAGCGGTTCGAGAGCGGTACGGGGCGGCTCGGCGAACCGGGCCTGCCGGCCGGGCAGGTTGAGCCCCCACACGGTGACGTCAGGGGCCAGCAGGTCGGCCAGCCCGGTGAACGTCGCACATCCACCACCCGCTTGCGGAAAAGCGAACACATGGGCGGTCGAGCCGGCCGGGTCGGAGAGCGGGATGAACCAGTCGGTCACCATGGGACGTGGACTCGGGCCGGTCATGAATTGTCCGTTCGCGCCGCGATGGGGCGCCTGGCGCCCGCCGCGCCCAAGACGGCCACCACCCCGGCCACCGAAGGTTCGGTCAGTAACTGGACCAGGTCCAGACCGGTGCCGAGGGACGCGTTGATCCGGGCCACCAGACGGGTCGCCAGCAGCGAGTGCCCGCCGAGCTCGAAGAAGTCGTCGTCGAGCGAGACTTCGTCCACCCTCAGCACTTCCGCGAAGAGACCGGCGATGACCTTCTCCCGGGTGGTCGCCGGTGGCCGGCCCGTAGAGCGGGCGCCGTACTCCGGGACCGGCAGTGCGCGGCGGTCCAGCTTCGCGTTGATGGTCAACGGCAACGCGTCGAGGAGCACGAACGCGGCGGGCACCATGTAGTCGGGCAGCGCCTTGACCAGGTTCGCCCGAAGCCGGGCGATGTCGACCGTCGCATCGCCCACCGGCGCCAGATAGGCGACCAGGCGTTTGTCCCCCGGCGTGTCCTCCCGCACGATGACCGCTGCCTCCGCGACCGCCGGATCTGTGCGGATCGCCTTCTCGATCTCCGCCGGCTCGATCCGGAAGCCGCGCAGCTTCACCTGGTCGTCGCTGCGTCCCGCGAACGTCAGGAACCCGTCCACGGTCCA
This sequence comes from Nonomuraea sp. NPDC050786, assembly GCF_040654115.1. Lineage (NCBI taxonomy): Bacteria > Bacillati > Actinomycetota > Actinomycetes > Streptosporangiales > Streptosporangiaceae > Nonomuraea > Nonomuraea sp. NPDC050786. The sequence continues at coordinate 184,263 of NZ_JBFAHJ010000011.1, read as the reverse complement.
GCGGGCCAGGTCGCCACTGCGATACATCCGCGTGCCCGGAGCCCCGAACGGGTTCGGCACGAAACGCTCCGCCGTCAGCCCAGGACAACCGAGGTAACCGCGGCCCAGGTTGGCGCCGGCGAGATAGATCTCGCCCAACGTGCCCGGTGGGACCTGGTTGAGATGCTCGTCGAGCACGAACACCTGCGCGTTGGAGACTGGCCGGCCGATGGTGGGGAGGTCGTGGTCGGCGAGCCTGCAGCCGGTGGCCTCCACGCCGAACTCGCTGGGGCCGTAGTAGTTGAACGCGGTGGTGTGCGGTGCCTCGCGCAGGTCCTTCCACAAGGCCTCGCCGACCGCCTCGCCGCCCAGCATCAGTGTCCTGGGCGCGCAGTCATCGGCGATCAGCCCATGCGCGACGAGCTGCTGGGCGAAGCTGGGGGTGACATCGACCTGCCCGATGCCGTACGTGCCCACGTAAGCGACCATGCGGGCGGGGTCACGCCGGTGGACTTCGTCGAGCAGGTGGAGCTCGTGACCGGCGATCATCGCCAGTACGCCTTCCCACGAGGTGTCGAACGACAGCGATGCCGACAGGGCGACCCGCAGCCGGTCCGCGTCGGTCGCGGGCGGCGGGAACGTGACGGCGGCGTGGTAGTGCCACAGGTTGGCCACCGCCCGGTGCAGGACGGTCACGCCCTTGGGGCGGCCCGTCGAGCCGGAGGTGTAGATGACGTAGGCGGCGTGGTCGAGCAGGAGCGGACCCGCGCGGTCGGTATCCGTCGGGTTGTGCTCGGCGCGCATCCGCTGGTGGTGCTCGGTGATGAGCACCGGCCCCCCTCCGCAGTCGTCCAGCGCGCGCGCGAGAGACTCGGTGGTCATCAACGCCACCGGCCGTGCGTCCGAGATCACCGCACGGATCCGATCGATGGGAAGCTGTGGATCGATAGGGGTGTAGACGCCGCCCGCCTTGGCGACGGCGAGCCACGCCACGACCGCTTCGGCGGTCCTCGGCAGAGCGACGGCGACGAGCGAATCAGGCTGTACCCCGACCTCGATCAGGTGGTGGGCCAGCCGGTTCGCCCACGCGTTGAGCTCGCGGTAGCTCAGCTTCACTGCCCCGCTCACGAGCGCCGTGGCGTCCGGGGTGGTATCCACCCGCTCCTCGAAGATGGTGGCGATCGTCTTGTCCGGCACGTCCACGGCCGTGTCGTTCCACGCCCGAAGAACTTCCCGTTCCGCCGCGGTCCGGATGTCCATCGACGACAGTGGAGCGTCGGGCTCGGCGGCGAACAGGTCGAGGCAGTGGGTGAACCGTCGCGCCAATGCCTCGGCCGTCCGGGCGTCGAACAGCTCCACCGCATATTCCACGAGTCCGCTGATTCCTTGTGCCGCGCTGGCGGAACTCGGCCGCTGCCGCATCACGAAGGCCAGGTCAGCACCGGCCGCCGTCGACGCACGCACCTCGATCCGGGTGTCCACGCCGGACAGGTCCATCGCCGGCTCACCTTGGAACAGGACGACGCCGGCCTGGCCCATGGCCGGCTCGGAGGCTAAGGCGGGCTCCCAGTCGTCACCCACGTCGCGGAGGCGGGCGACGAGCTGCCGGAACGTCGTGTCGTTCGACAGGTCGGCTCGAAGGACCAACCTCTCGCTCAGCGGAGTCTCCCCACCGGCGCCGATCCGCGACGACATCGCCGCCGTGGCCGCCCGCAGCACCAGAGAGAGGGACGACCTGGTCTGCCTGGCGAGATCCAGCAGGGCCGCATGGGTTTCCGGCGGGACGTCGAAGGGGACCTCCCGGGATCGGTTGGTGTTCGGCGCCCCGGTGTGGACGTAGTCGAACGACGGCCAGGCCCGGGCCGCTCCACGGGCCCGCATCCGGTACGCCCGGCTCAGGTTTCCCAGCAGTGTGGCGATCGACGGCAGCTCGCCGGCGTCGTGGCGCAGCACTAGCAGAAGCACGTGAAGGTCGGGTGACAACCGCAGGAGCGAGGCCCGCACAGGCGCGTTCACGGCCGGGCCGGACGGAACCGACGCCGCTGCGCGTACTCGGTCGTCGAGCCGCTGCGGGCTGCACTCGGAGACCGGCAGGGGGTGGCGCTCCTGCCGCCCGATGACGTCGCCCAGCGCGAGTTCCAGACAGGCCACATCGAATGCGCCGCGCATCCGTACGACGACCGGGACATTGTTGGTCATATCTGGCCCAGGCAGCATGCCGGAGAAGGTATCCGCCTGGGACGTGTCGCTACCTGTCACAAGTTTCTGGGACCAGCTCCGACGCCCCGGCGGCGCCAGAATTGACTCGGTTCCCCGCGACCGCCCCACCCGGAGCTGAGGCAATGAGTGAACCGGTAACCGCGGCACAGCGGGAGCTCCTCTTTCAGCGCTCCCCGGTGACGCATCACGATCAGCGACTCTTCATCGCCAAGCTCCTCGTCGCGCTGCTGTTGGCGGTCGCAGGGGTGGCTCTGGTCATCGCCGGGAGCGCCGTGTTCGTCATCGCCGGCATCATCGTGTTGGGCGCCGTGTACACGCATATGGTCGAGTTGCAGCATCAATGCCTGCATCATTCCGCCTTCGTGCGGCCGGCGCCGCACCGGATGGTAGGCGTCGTCCTGGGGCTACCGCTGCTGATCTCCTATAGCCACTACCGGGTCCGTCACCTCCAGCACCACAAGTATCTGGGTACCGCCAAGGACACCGAGTTCTTCGGTTTCGACACCCGCAAGCCCCTCACCTACGGCTCTCTGGCGCGAGGGATGTTCGACTATCGACGATTGGTTCGCGTGGTGTTCGCCAGTTGGCAGAGCTGGCGCGGCAACTGGCGATTCGAGAACGGGCAGATCTCCGAGCGGTTGCACCGGGACAGCGTGTTCGAGTACCGCCTGATCGGCGTCGCGGTGGTCAGTGCGTCCGTGGCATCGGCGCTCGGCCTCGGCGAGCTTGTCCTGCGGCTCTGGCTCCTACCGCTCCTGCTGGTGGCGATCCCCCTGCACTTCATCGTGGAACTGCCCGAACACGTCATGTGCGACGAGAGCCGTGACGTGCTCCGGAACACGCGCTCGATCACCGGCAGCCGGTTGAGCAGGTGGTTCACCAACGGCAACAACCTGCACATCGAACATCATGCGGCGATGGGGGTGCCCCTGCAACAGCTGCCGGACCGGCACCCGTACGTCCAGCGGACCGCCAGGCACGTGGAACGCAGTTACTGGACGTTCTACCGCCGGGTGATCCGGGAGGTGGTGCATCAGCCTCGGCGCGCCACGTCGTCGAGCGGGTCACCTCCGCCGTGACCCGCGGCGGCGTTGCGCGCCGCGAGCCGCCGCCGGCGCACGCCCGCGGCGCTCCGGCGTGATGCGCCGTCCGGCAGGGTGACGGGCGCGCCGGTCGTGAGGTAGCGAGCCAGCGAACGCACGGTGGGATGTTCGAAGAGCGCCGTGATCGCCACCGCATGGCCGAGGCGCCCCTCCAGCGCGATGTGGAGGCTCGCCATCAGCAGCGAACTTCCACCCAGGTCGAAGAAGTTCACCGTGGTCGTGACCCGCTCAGTGCCGAGGGTCTCGGACCAGAGCGCGGCGATGATCCGTTCCATCTCGGATGTCGGCTCGGCGTCGCGGCACGGACGGACCGGCGGCGGATCGGGCAGCGCGTGCCGGTCGAGCTTGCCGTTGCCGGTCAGCGGGATCGCTTCCAAGACCACGATCCGTGCCGGGAGCACCGATTGCGGCAGCACCTCGCGCAGAAAGCCGCGCATGTCGGCTTCGTCCGGCTCGTGGCCGGGCTCGGGGACGACACCGGCGATGACGATCGGGACCCCCGCGGGCCCCGGCCGGACGCCGGCAATGGCATCGGCCACCGCCGGATGCCGACGCAACCGGCTCTCGATCTCGGCGGGTTCGAAGCGGACACCGTTGACCTTCACCTGGTCGTCCGCGCGGCCCAGCACCGTCACCGTGCCATCGACTCCGTACCGGCCCACATCGCCGGTAGCGAATCTGCGGTGTCCTCGCACCGGATCTGCGGCGAACCGGCCGGGACCCTGGTCGTGCAGGTAGCCATGGGCGAGGTACCGGCCGCGTACCACTACTTCGCCACGTTCACCGACCGCGGCCGGACGACCCGTGCGGGCGACCACCAGCAACTGCGCGCCCGGAGCGCCGGTGCCCACCGGCATCGGACCGTCATCGCGCTCGCCGCCGGCGCCGTTCGAGACCACGGCCAGCGCGGCGATCTGCGGTGTCTCGGTAGCCCCGTAGGCGTTGACCACCACAGCACGCGGTGCCCACAAGCGCACCAGCTCGACATCGATGCGTCGCACCGAGTCCCCACCGAGCACCACCAGGCGGGCGTGCGACTTCGGCGCGTGCTGCGGCTTGGCCAGCAGTCTGGCCAGCGGCGGAGTCAGGTGCACCACCGTAACCCGCTCTTCTGCCAGCCATCGGCGCAGCGCTGCCGGAGACAGAAGCAGTTCCGCGGGAGGAACGCATGCCGTGCCCCCGACCCACAGCGGGGCCAGCACGTCACGTAACAGCGGATCGTGCGCCAGCCCGGACAGGACCGCGAACCTGTCCTCGGGGCCGATGCCGAACCTGTCGGCATACCAGCCCAAGAAGTGGGCCACCGGCACACTGCCCCCGACGACGCCCTGCGGTACCCCGCTCGTGCCGGACGTGAAGGCCACGTACATGGCCGGACCGGCCGGGTCCAGCGGTACAGCGTGGGGGCGGTCGGCGGAACCCATGCCCACATCGATCCACTGCGGACAGATCTGAACCAGCGGAACGGGCAGGCGCCCGGTGGCGGGATCACGTACGCCGGTCGTGGCGCCGACCTGCCGCACCTGTTCGGCAAGCCGATCGGTGGGGTATCCGGCGTCGAGAACGGTGAAGGCGGCGCCGGTGGCCATGACCCCCAGTAACGCGGGGACCAGCGCCGGTGTCCGGGCAGCGAGCACCGGCACCACATCACCGGGGCCCACGCCCGCGCTCATCAGCCGTCCCGCCAGCTCCCCGGCGCGGTCGTACACGGCGGCGTAGCTCAGGTCACCCCCGGTGCCGGTCACCGCCGTCCGGTCCGGATGGCGGTCCTTGACCGACCACAGCGTGGAAGCCAGCGGCGGCGGGTCAGCCGCCACGTTCAGGGTTTCGTCAGGTAATGTCGCGAGGCTCGCCGGGGTGCGCACGTCGTGCACGTCGACGGGCACCTCCGGTTGGGCGCAGACCGCGTCGAGCAGCAGCAGGTACTGGTCGGCCAGTTCCGCCGCGTGCCCGGCGTCGATCACGTCGAGGTCGTGCACCAGCCGAAGCCGGTAGCCGTCCGGTTCCTCCGTGAGGTACACGTTCAGGTCGAAGAGGGCGCTGGTGGCCGTCGGCTGAACGAACGCGGTCGTCAGGTCTGTCATCTCCGGTGCCGCGGTCGGGGGACCGAGCATGTTGAACCAGACCCGGAACAGCGGGCTGCGGCGCGAGGTGCCCCCCAGGCCGAGGTCCGCAACGATCCGGTCGAACGGCGCCTCGCAGTGCGCCACCCCGGAGGCGAGTGCCCGGCCGACCGCTCGCACGGCGGCGCTGAACGTCGTCTCTCCCGGTACGCGGAGCCGCAACGGCAGCGTGGTGACCAGGAAACCGATGAGGTCGTCGACCTCGTCGCGGTCGCGGGCCGCGTGCGGCACGCCGACCACCAGGTCCGGCCGTCCGGACCAGCGGCCCAACAGCACCGCGAACGCGGCCAGCAGCACTGTGTGTCCGGTGGTGCGGTGCCCGCGAGCGGCCGCCCGGACCCGTGCGGTCAACGGACCGGAGAATCGCCTGACCTGTTCGCCCGCGCGTCCGCGACCCTGGCCACCGGGACCGGGCAGGTCCAGTGGCGGCGGCGGATCCGACAGCTGCTCGGACCAGTATGCGCAATCCGCATCGACCGTGCCGTCGGCGGACCGCCGCGCCTGCCAGGCCGCGACGGCGGCGAAGCCGATCGGCGGCGCCGGCAGGTCCGGCGTCGATCCGGCCGCCAGCGCCGAGTACGCCTGCCCGAGCTCCCGCACCAGGACCCGCTCGGACCAGCCGTCGAACACGATATGGTGCACCACGATCAAGAGCTCGTGGCGTTCGCGAGCGTGACGCAGCAGGGCGGCCCGTACCGGTGGCCCGACTGCGAGGTCGAAGGGTGCCCGGATCCGCTCTTCGATCAGGTCGGCGGCCGATCCGCCGGTGGCGTCGACCAGTTCGATGTCCAGCGGTCCTGACGGGGCCGCGTACTGGCGGGGGGTGCCGTCCGGTCCGCTGACGAACCGCATGCGCAAGGCGTCGTGACGCTCGATCAGCCAGGCGAAGGCCCGGTCGAGCCGGTCACGGTCGAGGGGGCCGGTCAGGCGCAGGAGGGTCGGGATGTGGTAGGCCGGGTCGCCGGGGTCGAGCCGGTGCAGCAGCCAGATGCGCCGCTGCAAGGGTGAGAGCGGCGTGGCCGTCGTCGTCGCCGCCGGCCGGGCGACGTGGTCCGCGACCGCACGGGCGATCCCCGCGACGCTGGGCGCGGCGAACACCGCGGCGTCCGGCAGATCGGTGTCGAGCGACGCGCGCACAGCGGCACCCAGCAACGCGGCGGTGCTCCAGTCCCCACCGGCCGCGAAGAGATCCTCGTCGGCGGTACGGGGCGGGCGGCCCAGCAGCTCTCCCCAGATCGAGCCGATGAGCGCGGCGGTCGTGTCAGGCAGGTCCGTCACCGGCTGCCGGGCCAGTTCCTCCCGATCCAGGGTGCCATCGGCGCCGACCGGCAACCGGTCCCAGATCCGCACGCCGACGGGCACGAGCGCCGGGGGAAGGAACTGCGCGGCGTGGTCACGCAGCCGCTGTTCGAGTCCGTCCGCCTCGCCGACCGGCACGACATGTGCCGTCAGCACCTGGCCGCCGGTGCTCTCCGCCATGACCGCGGCGGCGGTCACCACCTCGCCGTGCCGGGCCAACGTCGCCTCCACGGCGCTCAGCGACCCGCGCACGCCGCCGATCCGGATCTCATCGTCGGCCCGACCCTGGAGCACCAGAACACCGTCGGGTCCCTGACGGACGATGACGCCGGTCCGGTACATCCGTTCGCCTGGAGGCCCCTCCGGGCACGGGACGAAGCGTTCGGCCGTATCCGCTGGGCGCCCGTGGTACCCGCGCGCGAGCACCGGACCGGCGAGGTACAGCTCTCCGGAGTGACCAGCCGGAACCGGCCGCAGATCCGGGCCGAGCACAAGCGCGCGGACGCCGGGCGGCGGGCAACCGAGCGGAACCGGACGGCCGGCCAGCCCTTCCACGTCAACGTCACGAGCGACGTCGTGGAACGGGGCCGCGTCGTGGAACAGGGCCGTGAGCGCCGTTTCGGAGGCGCCGTAGACCCGGCGCAGCCAGGCGTCAGGCGCCACCCGAGACAGCCGTCGCCACTGCTCCGCCGGCCAGTCCTCGCCCTCCACCACGATCTGACGCAGGGCGATGGTGCGACCTGCCCGCTCCGCGTGCTCGGTCAGCGAGCTCAGCGCCGAGGAGGTGAAGACGGCGGACGAGGCGCCGGTCCGGTCGATCAGGTCATGCGCAGCACGCGGGTCCACCGCGTGGCTGACGTCGGAGAGGATGAGCCGCGCGCCGGACGTCAGCGCCCGCACCAGCTGCACGACGTGGCCGTCCAACGACTGCGCGCCCACGTGAAGGCAGCCCCGCCCACGGAGGCCGGAGGTCGACGCGTGGCCTCCGGAGTCGACTGCGGCCAGGATCGCCCGATGGGGTATGGCGACCGGCCTCGGCGTACCGTCCGGGCCGACGGTGTGCGCGAGGCAGGCGAGGTGGTCGGGCAGCACCGCCACGGCCGGTGGGTGGGCCGGTTCGGCCGCGATCGCGGATCGATCGACATCGAGGAGCACCGCCGCCGGGCAGAGGTCCTCGTACGGCAGAACGGTGGCGGCCATTCCCACCAGCGCCCGGGCGGGCGCCAGCATGGCCCTCGTCCGCGCCGGTGGGGTTCTCGGATCGATCGGGAGGTAGGTCGCGCCCGCCGACCAGACGGCGAGTGCGACGGCCGGCCAGTCGGCGCCGCCCCGATCGACGATCCCGGCGACGACGTCCTCGGGCCCGACGCCGATCCGCCGCAGCCGGTGGGCGAGCCGGCTCGCGCGGATCCCCAACTCGGCGTAGGTCAGTGTCCCGGTCGCCGCCACCACGGCCACCGCGTCAGGGCACGCCGCGATCTGCCGAGCGATCCGCTGGTGGATCAACGACACCACAGCCTCCCTAACGCGCGGCCGGGGTGGCCGCCCACGCCAGCGTGCGCACCGGCCGCAGCCGCGCGCCGCGCCGCTGCTTGGCCGTCGCCGAGCCCGATCCCACCCACAGCGCAGTCCCTCCACCGGCCGCCGCCCGCAGAGCCGCCTCGTGGATCAGGATGTTGAAATAGACGGCGTACTCGCGGATCTCCGGTCGGTCGTAGTCGCAACCCCAGCAGCGGCTGCGCCATTCGATTCCGGCCTCCCACAGGGCGTTGAAGGCGATCGGCGCCGTGCCGAGATAGGCGACCAAGGCCCGCACCGTGTCGCCCATCGTGTGTCGGATCGCGTCCAGAAACCGCCACTCGTTCATCGGGTTCGTCGACACGCCGTACTTGGCGTTGACCTGATGGAGCAGCGGTGCCAATCGGCGGACCAATGGTCTGTCGAGAAGCTCCTCGCGGACCTCGATCGGCGATTCCAGAAACAGGCGCCGTTCACGGCGAACGTGTGCCCGCCGTGCCGTCGGCAACGTCATCACGTAGCGGTCGAACGAACCGGCGGTCAGCTCAAGGACCGCCTCGGAGTCCTCCGCGTACGCGGCCGGCGGGGCGTACGCAGCCGCCTCCGCCTGCCACCCGACCGCCCTGGGCAGGCAGACGAAGTCCGGTTTGTATTCTGCGGCGAGCCCGCACGCAGCCTTGAACAAGATGGAGGCGACCTTCGGCACGTCAGGGCGGATCGCCATCGTGTTGGCCGCCAGCCCATCGGAGCCGATCAGGACTCCGCGCTGCCAATCCGCAGCCGGACCCGCCGCGCCCAAAGCCTCTTGTGGCGTCCAGCCCGCGTAGTGGCGGCCGAGCGCCGGATACACGGGGAGTACGCCGAGCACACCACGACGGTCAAGAACCAGCACATACCGCGACGGCACCCCAGCGCTCTGCCAGACATACTCCAACCTGAACAGCTCACGGAGCCGCCCTTCGGGAAGCGCCTGCGACAACCCTTGGCGACTGAACTTGGCCAGTGCGTCGGCGCTGTTCAGTACCGTGCGCGTGAGGCTGCCGGCGCCAGGCGCGGTGGGCGTCATGCTTCATAAGGTACTGATGTCCTCTTCCGCTCGCGGGTGGTAACACCGTAGACCGCCGTGCCGAGTTTTGGTGACAGGCACATACAACCGCGCCGTCGTATCGTTCATGGCGCCAAATCCGATTGGTGGATCCGCATGATTATCAGGCCGTGCGGTGATGTGCCTGTTGCAATGAGATTAGTGAACAGGTTGGCAGATTCCTGCCAACCTGGAGCCTTGCGTGGCCGGCCGCCTCAGCCTGGACCAATTGACCAGAATCTACGTCCACGAGCACCCCGGTTGCCGATATCTGACCTGCCGTGTGGCACGCCACCGGCCCTACGGCCTGGCAGACCGTGTTCCACTTCCACCTTCACCTGCTTCCCCGCTACACCGCCGGGGATCTCAGGCAGGCATGGAGGCATCGGGAACTGCCGCTGTCGTCGCTGTCGCCACTGGCCGATCACATCAGAACCGCCGCGGCGTCCTGAAAGCGCGTCGCTTGGGCGCCGTCCCTCTGGTTTGCCCCACGCGGACAGCGCAGGGGATGACAGTTGGAACCAGCGACGACTTCGTTTCGAGCGGGGACCTTGCGCTGCGGAAATCATTGAGTTGAGTACGGTTGGAGCACGTGCCGAGCGCTGCGACCGTCATCTATAGATGGTGCCGGTGGCTGGAGCGCGGGATCCATTCACGGGGAGCCTGTCAATAAAGTAATCGAAATAGGGTGGCCGTGCTCGGTGCGTGCTCGTACGCCCCGTCACACGCCGTCAGGACCCGGTACTGCCGGACTTCTAATCCGACGGTCGCAGGTTCGAATCCTGCAGGGCGCGCTTCTTCACCAGCGGAAACACCAGCCGCATCCACCTACCGCGGTGGCGTGAGATAGAGCTGCAGCAAAGCTGAGTCACGCGCTGAGCTTTCGCCCCGGCGCGGACGCGGCGTTCAGCACCAGCTGGGCCGTCTCTTGGGCAGCTTGGTGGGCGGCCTCTGGCAGCACTGAGACTTAGGTGTCGGCGGTGAGCACGATGCCGGCGCGCCCGAGCATCGCCTGCACCTTCAGATCGGTGTACGCAGCCAGCGCCAGCGTGGCGGCGCCATGTCGCAGATCGTGCAGCCGGCCGGGGGCGGCGACCAGGCGGCATCATCACGGCGAGGATGCGGCGCGCACCGGTGAGCCGGTTCTGTGGCCGGTACCGACAGAGCGGAACGGCGTCACCTTTGGGAAGGGTTCGGGACGGGAGTGTGTTGAGGCGAGGATGCCGGGTGGGCCGAAGAATGTTCATCGCCGGTCGTGGAATCCGGCTGACGTGAGTGGTTCGGGACACGATGACGACGGGGTGGGTCACGCTTCACCCCAGGAGGGATGGGAGCTGATGAGCCTGCGCCAGTTCGAGTACGCCCTGGCGGTCGCGGCGGAGGGCTCGGTGACGGCGGCGGCGGAGTTGTTGCAAGTCGCCCAGCCGTCGATGTCCCAGCAGATCCGCAACCTGGAGCGTGACCTCGGCGTGACGCTGTTCGCCCGGACGTCAGCCGGACTGGTGCCCACCGCGGTCGGCCGGGCGTTCCTGAAGGAGGCGGAGGTCGCGGTGAACGCGGCTCGGCGGGCGCGGGCAACGGCGCGGGCCGGCGCGGATGACCTGGTGGGGGAGCTGGTCGTCGCGGCGCAGCTGGGCTTCGGCACCCGGCAGCTGCCGGGCGCGCTGAGCGTGCTGCGGCGCCGCTTCCCGCGGCTGGAGGTCACCGTCTTCGAGGAGTCGAGCTCCGCTGAGCTGGATCGGCTGTGCCGCAGGGGCGCGCTGGGCCTTGCCCTGATGGCCGCGTGCGAGCGGAGCCCCGCGGACGCCCACCGCCTCGGCGAGGAGGAGTTCGTCGTGGTGCTGGGCGCCGGGCACCGGCAGCTCGCCGCGGACAGGGTCGAGCTGCGCGGGCTGGAAGGGGAGCCGTGGGTCAGGTTCGACCGCGACAGTGCACTGGACGGCGTGCTGCTGGAGGTGTCGCGGAACAACGGGCTGACCCCGGCCACGGTCGCCCGCGTGTCCCAGACGGCGACAGCCGTTCGGTGGGCCGCCCACGGCCTGGGAGTGACGCTCGTCCCGGCCTCCGCGGTGCCCCGCGGTTATGAGCACCTCGCGCGTCCGGTGTTCCCGGCTGTGTCCCAGCCTGTCATCGCCGTGGTCCGGTCCGACGCGGGCCCGGCGGCGACCGCTCTGCTGGAGCTGCTGCGTCAGGAGACCTGGGACAGCTCCGCCTCCTTTCGCCGGTCAGGCACTGAGGCCGGTGAGCTGCACGATGAGATTGCCGCAGCGAACGCCGCCGAACAGCTCCTGCTGTGATCGCTTTATCTGGAATCTGGACGATCTACCTTGGTCGTCCATGGTGAGATCATCTGGGACAAGTTCCCCCTGGTCGCCGGGCAGGAGCAGGCACGGCGGTGGCCGTACGCCGGCAGTTCACGGCCAACATCGGACGCGCCCCGAACACGGTCACGGCGTACGGCCGGGCCCTTGAGGATCATCTGCGGTTCTGCGCCTTGGTCGGCGCCGATCCGCTGACGATACGGGCCGACGTGATCGCCGCATGGATCGGCGACTTGCACGAACGGCCGAAGCCTCGTACCGCCAAGCTCGTGCGCCTCGATTCGGGTACAGGGTTGGCCAACGCCACGATTCAGCAGTACGTGATCGCAGTCCGATCGTTTTACGAGTTTCTCGTCGAAGGCGGGCTGCGCGAGCGCACCCAGTGCGCCGCGGCCAGTTCGGACGGCGGGGCCGTCGCCCCCGGCAGGGCCTGGTGCGCCGAGTGGAGAACGCGCCATGGGTCCCCCATGAATGGGATTGGCAGAAGATCCTCCGGGCCACCGGTGCCGAGCCGCTACGCAACCGGCTCATGCTCGCCCTGGCTTACGACGGTGCGCTGCGCCGTGAGGAACTGGTCCACCTGGAGGTCGGCGACTTCGAGCCCGCCTACTGTCTGATCCACCTGCGGGCGGAGACCACCAAATCCAAGCGCGCCCGGGAGGTCAGTTCCGGCACCGCCACCTCCCGGCTGTTCATGGCCTACCTGGCCGAGCGTCGCCGGTTGGTCGGCCGTATGGCCGGGCGGCTGCTGATCGGCGTGTCGCGACGCAACCGGGGCGCACCGCTGGGGGCGGCGAGCTGGTCGAAGATCGTGTCGGGCATCGCCGACCGGGCCGGCGTCTCGCGGCTGTCCACGCACACCTTCCGGCATCTGCGATTGACCGATCTGGCGCGGGCAGAGTGGACGATCGATCAAATCGCTCAGTACGCCGGCCACAAAGACCTGTCCACGACGCTTCGTTACATCCATCTCAGTGGCCGTGAACTGGCCGCCAAGCTGCACCGGGAGCCCAACACCCGAGGAACTCGGCTCCCAACCAGCGTTCATCCCGCTGACCGCCTTGCACAGCAGCCTACGAAGGAACACACCATGCTCAGAAGGGAGCAGTTGCCTGGATTACCGCCTCGCGCGCGGAGGCTCCCTGCCAGTCAGCGTCCGAGCTGGACGCTGATCTGCGAGCCGAACTCTCGGAAACCCAGTGCTCGCGCGACTCGTCGCGACGGCTCCGGACGCGCCCTCCACTGCGGCACGAGCCGATTCCTCAACGCATCTGCGACCGCCGCCGAAGCCACCAGACGAGCCAGGCCGCGGTCACGATATTCAGGAGCGGTCAAGACGGACAGATGCGCCGCCGTATTCAGCCATGGCCGATATCCAGCAGCGGCCACCACATCCTGGCCCATGCGGACGACGAAGGCCGTGGAGTCGATCTCCTCCAACCCACTCTCATCCGCATCCTGTTTCGCTACCGAGGCCACCAGTCCGCGAACCTCATGGTGATCCGTCGGCAGGCTTTCGACCTCAATGTCGGCATGGGCAGCAGCAAAGTTCTCAGCATCGAGATATGCCAGCGCTGCAGGGCCCAGGACATCGACGGCGGGCAGGTCCGTGGGGAGCCGAGTAAGATCAACATCTGCGTCGATTCCTCCGACGCAGTGGAGCAGCGCGGCCTGCAACGGCTCGATCAGGTCAGGATCGGGCACGGTGGCCAGGATCGCCCCGTCCAAGGCGACGATGCCCGTCCATCCCGGCGGACACAACCACGACTCAGCCGAGACCAGGACGCTCACACTTCCACGCATGGGAAACGTGGCAGGGACACGAGCCAAGCTCGCCCACATCTCACGTGCCCGATCCAGAGAACTCCGCAGCATTCGTCGATGATCCCCCGCGGGGCCGCCGCGGACCAATCCATTTATGCCCCGAGGGCTGCTCCCAACTGCTCGACTGCCCACCGGGGGGCGCAACTCCTCAACGGTCGTTACCTCATATTCGCAATAACGTGCCCGTTCCAATGAGCGTTCGAGGATGGTGTGAGGGAAAGGTGATCCGGCCCGCGGTGTGCCATGAGGGGTAGTGGCCGGGCATGCGGCCGGTCAGAGTTGGGTGACCCCGCCGTCCACGGCGAGCTCGACGCCCGCGGTGTACGTCGCGTCGAAGGCGAGGAACGCGGCCGCGGTGGCGATCTCGTCGAGGGTGCCGAAACGCCGCATGGGATTGTCCGCGACGCGCTCCGCCTTGAACTGCTCGGCGTCCTCCTTGGTCATGGAGCGTTCCAGAATCCCCGTGTCGATGGGACCAGGACTGATCGCGTTGACGCGAATCCTGCGCGGAAGCAGCTCGCGGGAGAAGCTGCGGGCCAGCGAGCGCACCGCCGCCTTGCCGGCCGCGTAGACGCTGGTGTCCAGCATGCCGACGGCGCCGGCGACCGAGGTGGTGAGGACGACGCCGGCACCCGTGTTCAGCAGCGGGGCGAGCTTCTGCACGGTGAAGAAGGCGCCCTTGACGTTGATCGCGAACAGCTCGTCGTACATCTCCTCAGTCGTCGACTCGAAAGGCGTCAGGAGCGTGATGCCCGCGTTGACGAACAGGGCGTCGATCGTGCCGAGCTCGGCTTTCACCCGGCCTGCCAGGGCGTCCAGGTCGGACAGTGAGGAAACGTCGCCGCGGAAGGCCACCACGTTCTCGCCCAACTGCTCCCGTGCGGCGTCGAGCGTGGCCTGAGAACGGCCGGTGATCACCACGCGGGCTCCGCCGTCCGCCAGGAACTTCGCGATCGCGAACCCGATGCCCCTGCTGCCACCGGTGACCACTACATTCTTGTCGCTGTATTTTTCCATGCCATTATTCCTTCCTTGTTTGATGTAGAAGTGTGCCGTCGAATTTCCCTTCGGTGTCAGTTCCTGGGGTATTCGCCGCCGTCCACGGAGAAATAGGTCCCGGTGAGCCAGCTCGCCCGGTCGGACACGAGGAACAGCACCGCGTTGGCGATGTCGTCAGGCCGGCCGTCGCGCCCGAGCGGGGGTGCGGCGGTCGCGCCCGATCCCGCGTTGTCGCTCGCCCACCGCCTCCGCGTCTCCTTGCCGCCGGGCGTGGCGGTCCTGCCGGGGCCCAGGGCGTTGACCCGGACTCCGAACGGGGCCAGCTCCGCGGCCAGGGCCCGGCTGTAGCTCTCCAGCCCCGCCTTCGCCGCCTGGTAGTGCGCGAACGCAGGCACCGGCGGGAGGAGCGCGGCCGTGGAGATGTGCACGATCGCCCCCGATCTCCGTTCCCGCATCCCCGGTGCCAGCAGCGAGTTCAGCCGCACCGCCGCCAGGAGGTTCAGCTCCAGCGTGTCCTGCCAGTCCTCGGCGGGGATCGTCATGGCGCTGCCGCCCGCGTTGGCCCGCGCACCACCCGCGTTGTGGACCAGGATGTCCACCCCGCCGAGCGTCTCCTGCACGGCCGTGGCCAGCGCCTCCGTCCCGGCCTGTGTCCGGATGTCGGCCGTCACGAAGGCGGCTCCCTCCGGCGCCGGGTACGTGGTCGACCTGGCGGTGGCCAAGACCTCGACGCCCGCGTCCAGGAACTGGCGTACGACGGCCGCTCCGATCCCGCGGGAACCACCTGTGACCAGGGCTCGCTTTCCTTTAAGCTCTCGCGGCTCAGCTGCGTTTTCGACCGTGGTCATGCTGTCATTCCTTTCGATTGTTTGCTCATTCGCTCGGCGCGGGCACAGCGCGAAGCTCTCGAGCAATCGCGGTGTGCGTCTCGTCGACCCGATTCACGGTATGTCCGGAAAAGAACGAGAGGCAAAGATGAAATATCAGCAGCCGCCATAGGGAATTCCTATGGGCGTCGCGGCTGCCGATGCCGCGAGGCCTGCTGTCGCCACAGTGTTCGCCCTGCCTGGGCCGGGGCTGCCCGGCTGGTGACGTCGGCGGTCGGGCCGTATGCTGCACGCTCTGACGCGACGCGTGGTATTCGGGCCAGAGGCCGTCGTGGCGGCGGCTCGTTTGAGCACCCTCTGACCGAACAAACCGGCAATCGTGGGCGGAAGTGTTGTCATGGCAGACCCTCTACGCGACGGAGACCCGGCCCAGGTCGGCCTGTACCGCTTCGAAATCCATCGCGTCGGGCTTGAGCCGGGAGTTTTCCGGAGTGGCTACGCGGCTCGGTGATACTCGTTGATCAATCCGCAGAGCACCTTCCGACGTTCGATCCGCCCCTCCAGCGGCAGGACGTCCGATCATCACGATCGGGTGGTCGCTGCGAGCGGGACCGGTGTGGCCGATGCCCGTTGTAGTGGTCGACATTGCGCCTGCCGAAAATTACATCCATGCAGGTCAAGCGGCATGGTGTTCGTTCCGCAGGAGGCAGCGGTCGAGAAGCTCGTGACGGCATGACTGCACCCACCGCTCCATGATCGAGTTCGTCCGTAGTATCCGGATACCGGTGAGTACCGTCTTGATGCCGGCCTCGGTGAGGCCCGTTCAAAGTGACGGTTCAGACGAGCTTTCAAAGAATCTGCCAGTGACCGTCACCTTCGGCCTGTCCATACCACCCCTGCCGCTACCGGCCGGCCAGGTCTACGAATGGATATTCGACATTGGTGAGACCGAGGTGGCTGCGGTGCAGTTCGCGGTGCGATCACAAGACGTAATGGTCTCCGATGAGCCCCACAGCGGCGAGCCCGAGTGACGGACAGGTTGCCATCCTCCACTCGACCGTCAAGGCAGAACACTGGGCTTGATCCGGTTTGACGGACATCCGAGATCAGGGGCTTGTTCCCTGCCCCAGGTAGGGGTGAGGTAGCGGTGGATGTGGCCCTCGTAGGAGCGGGTCGAATCGTTTCGACGACGGGCTGTGCGCCGGCCGAATTGCATCCATGTAGGTCGAGCGGCATGTGAGTACTCGTGGACGCTCCCGTCGACAAGAGCGTCGTTGGCGCGCTGAAATCGCCTCGCGGGGCTGAGCCGGCAATGACGATGGGCGCGGTCTGGTAGCCGCGCCCATCGTGAGCCTCGCGTGGTGATCAAGTGTGCGGTGTGATCACGTCTCGTCGTGTCGGGATGTGGATCCCGTTACTCTGGGCTTTCCTACGGCTGGTCTCCGGCCTTGTCCACGACCTGGGCCACCATCCGTGCGCTCCACACCAGAGGAGTGCCCGCCTTGACCGTGCGGGTCGCGCCGCCAGGAAGGTCGAAGGTGCGATCGGCGACGCTCTCGCCGTACGTCCCCAAGAACTGGTAGTCCTGCGCACTCACAATGATCTCGTTGCGTTCCCAGGTTCCCGTGTACTCGAACGCGACCCCGTGGCGGCCTGCCGCGTCGATCGCGTCCTGCTTGACCGTGACGCCCTGGATCATGGGCAACGCCCGGAACAGCGCGGCCCGCACGTCGGCGACCAGCGGCTGCTCGCCCAGCAACTGGGAGATCGTCCGGAAGATCCGCTCCTGCCTGGTCGCGTCGGCGTCGCCGAACTCCGTCACGGGAGTCGCGTCGACGCTCGCCCCGATCCTGGTGATCATTTCCTCGGGTGTGACCGGCGCCTTGGCCAGGTCCGCACCCGTGACGCCGGGGCCGTACTCCTCCGTGACGAGCTTGCCGCGTCCGTCGTCCAGCGCCATCTGCTTGCCGTCCAAGCTGTGCCACGTCTCAAGAGTCATGCGCCTGTCGCGATCCACCTCGGGCTCCGGCTCCTTGCGGAGCGGAGCGATCGTCTGCTTCACGTACAGCCAGCGGCCCGGCGACGGCGTGATCTCGTACGGGTCGGTCTCGGCGCTCCTGGCCGCCTTGTCGCCCAGTTCCCGAACGCTGGCGACCGGGGCGGTGGCAGGTCGTTCACTGCCGCGTACTGTGATGATGCCCGCACCGACGGCCAGCGCGACCGCCGCCGCCAGCACCAGGCGCCAGGCCAGGCGCGGCGCGCGCCGCCTCGGCGGGGGCATTGGCGCGGGCACCGGCGCGGGCATCGGCGGCGTGGGGGCCGGCTCACGCATGGCCTCCAGCAACCGGGTCCGCGCCGCCTCCTTCGACTCGCCGGTGATCGCCGGGGTGGCGTCGAGGAACCGTCCGAATTCGTCCATCATGCGTCCTCTCTCATGTGACTGACGGTGCCGAGAGCGGCCCGCGCCTGCTTGCGGGCCCGATGCAGGCGCGAGCGCACGGTCCCGATCGGGACGCCGAGCGCCTGCGCCACCTCGTCGTAGGCCATCTCTCCCAACGCCACCAGCAGCAGCACGTCGCGATCGCCGCTGGCCAGGCCCGTCAGCACCCCCGCCAACCGGCGGTCCTCGGCCTGCGCGGCCACGCGGCCGACCACCGCGTCGGCCATGGGCTCAGGCAGCGGCTCCACACCGGTACGCGCCAGCGCCCGCAGGAACCGCTCCTCGTCGCGTCGCTGCCTCGCGATGAGGTTGGTCGCGATGCCGTACAGCCACGGTCTGGCCAGCGGCTGCGCGTGGTCGTAGGAGGCGCGGGAGCGGAAGGCCTTCAGGAACGTCTCGGCCACGATGTCGTCGGCGGCCTGCACGCCGAGCCGCCGTGCGACATAGCGGTGGATCTGCTCGACGTACCGGTCGAACACACCGGCGAACTGCTCCGGGTCGTCGATGGACCGGCGGATGAGCTCGGCGTCGTCCGCCTCCACCATCTCCTCCGGTGGGGTTCGTGTCATGCCTGCTGTTTCCCGACGGGACGGATCGAGTTCTCGACGGTCACGGGCGTGAACCCGCCTGGGGCCTGCGGGCAACAACAGGCGGGCAATCTTCCCGTGCCCGAGAGGCTCACGATGACCTTACGCAATGCGCTCATGGCCGCCCTGCTGGCGGGGGCAGCCGTCGCCGCACCGGCGCACGCGTCCGCCGACGCCGGCCCGTCCAGCAGTGTGACGTGGATCATCGGTGACCGCTCCTCTGATCGCCCAGTCGGCGCGCATGCCCGCGGCCATTCGCGAGGCACGCCGACTGGCCGGCGGCGGGATGACCACGCTGCGCGTGCGGAAGGAGAGCGCGGGCCAGGCGTGGAAAGACCTCACCAGCGGCGCCCGCGCCCTGGGCACGGGGGACACGAAACTCTGGCTGGACGGCCGCCGCTCCTTCGACCTCGACCAGAGCGTCAAGCAGATCGGGGCGACCACGACCTGGGAGTTCGGCCTGACCGGCAAGGGCGTCACCGTGGCCGTACTCGACTCGGGCTACGACCCCGATCACCCGGATCTGAAGAAGGCGGTGGCCTACGAACGCAACTTCAGCGAGGACCCGACATCCGCGACACTCTCGGCCACGGCACCCACGTCGCCTCGACCGTCGCCGGAGCCGGGGAGAAATACCGGGGCGTCGCGCCCGACGCCGGGCTGGCCATCGGCAAGGTCGGCGGCGTGGACGGCATCGCCGACTCCGCTGTGCTGGCCGGTAGTGGCCCTACCGGGCGACCTGTGGGCCGCCTTCCCCTGGAACGGCCCGGAGGAGCGGCTGGTCACCAGAACCCTCACCTATGCCAACATCGCGGACACCCCGGCCACCCTCGACCTGGCCGCTGAGGGGGAGACGCCCAAGCTGTCCACCGAACGGCTGGAGGTGCCCGCGAAAGGCGAGGCGTCGCTCACCGTCACCATCGACGCCCGCCGCAAGGCGCCGGGCGACTACCCCGGCATCATCACCGCCAGGTCCTGCCAGAGCGTGATCCGCACGTCGGCCGGCGCGTACGTGGAGCCGGAGTCGTACGACCTCACCGTGAGCCTCATCGGCAGGGACGGCAGGCCCGGCCATCTGTACGTCGAGCTGTACGACCCGAAGACCGGCGTCGTCCACGAACTCGCCATCCAGGACGGCGTCGGCAGGGCGCGCCTGCCCGTGGGCGAGTGGGACGTCTACGCCGACTTCAGCGAGCGGGCGTACGGCAGGACCGTCGCGCACACGGCGGTCCGCATCGCCGATGGCGACCGGCAGGTGGCCGTGGACGCCCGCAAGGGCAATCCGGTACGCATCATGCTGGACGATCCGAGCGCGGCCCCCCGGCGCGGCCACGAGCTGAACCTGTCACACGGCGCCTGGGGCATGGCCAGCTGGTCGAGCGAGGACCCCAACACCAGGCTCTTCATCGTCCGGATTCGTCTCGCTGAGGGCTACTGCCGACGGCACGTCCGGCAGCGCCCTGACCCAGACAAGCATCCGCGCCTACGCCGTCGGCCAGGGCTGACCTCGCAGGCCCGGCGGGGGTCGTGCTTCCCTCGCCGACCTCCCGTCTCAGCATCCATACAGGCGCATCGCCTGCTGACCTGCGCACGAGTCTTGCCATTCTTTGCCATCTGTCCTGCCTCCACCCTCACGGCGTGCGACGACCACGTGGTGAGCGCGCAGGTGCGCCTGAGGCCGTACGGAGGAGGCAGGGACGGGTTTCGCTCTGCGCGAAGCCGGCGGAACTCGACAGCGCTGCCTACCTATGGTGTGGAGTATGGCCTCCTCCATCCCGCAGCCATCTTCCATCTCGCCGCTACGTCGAGCGATCGATCGGACCGCCCTCAAGCCCTCTCCGGCTCGCGAGCCGCTGTGGCGGCAGGTGCTCGGTGAGTGTCTGAGGGACCTCCGTCAACAGCGGGGCGAGAAGTTGAGTGAGACGGCGGGTCGCGCCGGAGTCTCGCCGCAATATCTCTCCGAGATGGAGCGAGGCGTCAAAGAGCCGTCGAGTGAAATGATCGCCGCGGTCGCCGGCGCGCTGGATGTGACCCTGGTCGATCTGACCCTTGCTGTCGCAGAGAGTTTGCGGTCTGCTCAGCCCAGCGGGTCGAGGGATGCTGTCTGCTCGGCGGCGTATGCTCTGGCCGCGTAGCGGCTTACCGCGTGGTTCTCGGGCCTATGAGTGCTCCTCGATGATCTGATCGAGGAGCCCGTACTCCAAGGCCGCGGTCGCGGTGAACACGCGATCGTGATCGGTGTCGGCGCGTAGGGTCTCGATCGTCTGGCCGGTGTGCCGTGACAGGATGCGCTCGATGTCTGCCCTGACTCGTACGACCTCGTCGGCCTGCAAGATGAGGTCGGGGATCGTTCCGCGTCCCTGAGCGGCTGGTTGGTGCAGGATCACGCGTGCGTGGGGGAGAGCGGCACGTTTCCCCTCGGCACCCGCGGCGAGAAGGACGGCACCGACCGCGACGGCTTGTCCGACGCAGGTTGTCGAAACCCGCGGGCGGATATGGCGCATGGTGTCGTATATCGCGAGCATCGCACTCGGGTCCCCGCCTTCGCAGTTGATATAGAACTGTATTTCGGCATCGGGGTTGTCCGACTCCAGAAAAATCAGCTGCGCGATGAGCGCGTTCGCGACGCCCGCGTCGATCGCGGTGCCCAGATAAATGATTCGCTCGGTGAGCAGGTGCGAGTAGACATCCATGATCCGCTCGCCACGGGAACTCTGCGCGATGACGTTCGGTATCGTATAGGTGGTCACTTGCCGACTCCTTCGGTGATGCCGAATCCGGGCCGCGGGCGATTGTGCGGCGCGACTTCGTCGAAGGTCTGCACGATCGCATCTATGAAACCGTAGTCGAGCGCCTCTTGCGCTGTGTACCAACGATCGTGCAGAGAATCCTCGAATATGCGCTCGACGGGCTGGCCCGTGTCCTCGGCGATAAGGCCGAGCACCGTGTCGCGAGTATGCCGCAGGTCGCCGGCCTGCAGTTCGATGTCGACCGCGGTGCCACCGATTCCCGCCGAGCCCTGGTGCATCAGGACGCGTGCGTGCGGCAGGGCGCGGCGCTTGCCTCGGGCCCCCGACGACAGCAGGAATTGCCCGGCGCTGTAAGCGATGCCCAGCACGAGGGTCGATACGTCACAGGGAATGAGGCGCATGATGTCGCGAATCGCCAGCATCGAGGGGACCGAGCCGCCCGGGGAGTGAATCCACAATGCGATATCGGTCGACGCGTCCTGGGTGGCGAGTGCTATCAGTTGCGTGGCCAGCAGTGTCCCGTTGTCGTCGTCGAGAGGGCCGTCGAGAACGAGAACACGCTGCTCGTAAAGCTCGCGCCTCATCCGCTGGTTGAACAGAGGAAGTTCCGATTCTTTGCTCATGCGTCCATCATGTGAGGCGATTCGAATCGGCGTCGACACGATCCGCCTGCGGCAGATCTGCTCTGAGCAGCGTGCCGGGCCGAAGCGTTCTCATGTGGTGAGACCAGGTAACAGAAGGCGGATGGCTGCGGAAGTGGTTGATGGCGGCAGCGATGTCAATGCAGCCGATCAGACGGGTCAGGCCTACAGTCAGGTTGCGGCCGTAACCAGGCCGGATCTACGGCAGTTGCTCCGACGGAAGCTTCGATGGGGTCCTCTTCCGGACGATGGACGTCGCGCAGGGAGCGCAGAGGTCGGCCGCCGACCACGGTTATGACCCAGGGACACGTGCCGCCCGGCGGCTACGTCACGCCTTGCGGGGTTGCCGGGTCTGCGTCCCGGTGGAGTTGCTCGACCGGGACGGCCCGTTGCCGATCGCCGCTAAGGTCGGCAAGAGCCTGTTGGAGGACGTCGACATAGGTTGCGCGCGCCGCGGTGACGACTTCGCGGCCGCGATCAGTGATCTGTGTGTAGACCCCGCGCCGGTCGGTCGCGTCATGGCCTTGCAGGGCTCAGCACGGCGTGACGCGATTTCCTGCCACTAGGAGAGGGACCAAGTGCGGCATGATGATCGGCGGTGCTCCTTCGCCTGGCTGTAGAAGTCCGGAACTCGATTTCAGTCCGCTAGGTCTCATCAGGGATGCGGTAGTAGCTGCGGCTCGCCGTCCACCAGTCGCGGTCGGCGAAGCGGCCTGTGATGCGGCCCATCATGCAGAACATGAGGTGCGCATCTCGTCTGTAGTCGCGCTTCGTGCCGAGCTCCAGCCCTGCGGCGTAGGGTCGGTAGTCGGCGAGCTCCATGTCTCCGCCCTCCTCGTACGGCGGCGTGACTTCGCCGAGCTGCTCTCCGTCGTAGTTCAGGTACAGGGGTTCGAGCCCCTCGCCTACCTCCCCCGCGAAGTAAAGCTCGAAGACGCGCCGCTTGCCCAGGTTGAGGATCGCGGGGTGAGACGAGTACAGGTTGAAGGCGAAAGCGTGCGTCCAACCGGGCGAGTGCGGGCCCATCCAGACGCCTTTCGCATCCGGATCCACGGCTTCCTCGTCCAGGGTTTTCAGGTCGCACTCCCGGCGCGAAACCGGATCGACTCTGAGCAGCCGGGCCAGTTCCTCCCGGTCGTCGCCCTCGATCCAGAGGGCGTGGAATCCAAGCTCGAGCCAGTGCCCGTACTCGACCAGCAGGTCCCACTGGTTGTGCGCGGGAAACGCCGGCTCCGTGTCAGTCATTCTCTGCGTCCTCATGTCGAAAGAGGGGGTGCAGGGCTGCGCTCGACAGCCCCGCACCCCGACGTGTCAATCCACGATCTTCACCCAGAACGGGCTGTCACACACCCTGACGGTGTTGACGGGGTCGTACGTGAGCAGCCGGTAGTAGCCGTAGAACGACTTGAGCGCGGCTCCGTGCAGCAGGTTGTGCTCCTTGCGGACGCCTTCCTACGCACCCTCATCGACGCCGAACCGGCCGTTCGCGACGAGTCCAACGCCCGCACCCGGATGAAGGCCGCCGCGTTCCGGTCATCAAGACCATCAAGGAGTTCGACGTCGCCGCGTCCTCGATCCCGCGAGCGACGTTCGACTACCTGGCCTCGCTGGAACGGGTCCGCGCGGCGGAGAAGTGACTGCGCGGTCGGCCCCGTCGGCACGGGCAAGAGCCACAGCCTCATCGCGCTCGGCGTCGCCGCCGTCCAGGCCGGTCACAAGGCCCGCTACTTCACCGCCGCCGAGCTGGTCGAGACCCTCTATCGAGGCCTGGCCGACAACTCCGTCGGCCGCGTGATCGAGAACCTGCTCCGCGCTGACCTGGTCATCATCGACGAAGCCGGCTTCGCCCCGCTGGATGACACCGGCGCCCAACTGCTCTTCCGGTTCGTCGCCACCGCCTACGAACGCCGCGCCCTCGGCATCGGCTCGCACTGGCCCTTCGACCAATGGGGACGGTTCCTGCCCGAGCACACCACCGCCGTCCGCCTGCTCGACCGACTCCTGCACCACAGCAATGGCCGCCCCAGGTGGTCTCAGGCCGGGACCAACTGCCATTGCTGGTTGGCGCCGCCGTTGGCGGTCCACTGCACGACCTGGGCACCGTCGGAGGTCGACGCGCCATACACGTCTGCCAACAGCCCGCTGCCATAGCTGACGATCGTGTAATAGCCGTCGCCGGTGGACCGCAGGTACCACAGCTGGTTGGCGCCGCCGTTGGCGGTCCACTGCTGTAGTTGCAGCCCTTCGGTCGTACTGCCGCCGTTGACGTCGAGGACCTTGCCGGTGGGGACGTAGCGCAGGGTGTACGCACCGCCCTGACCGCTGGTGACGGTCCACGCGGCGGAGCCGGACTGCTGTACGGCCTTGGCGCCGTCGGCGGAAGAGCCGCCGGCCACGGCGAGCGGCTTGCCGCTGTTGCGGTTGACGATACGGTAGGCCGCGCCCGACACCGGGCCGCCCGAACCGGACCCGAGATTGACGTACTCGACCGCGTCGGTGAACGTCGTGGCACCCGACTTGGTGGTCGTCAGCATCAGGTACACCCGTGAGCCGCCGGCAGGTGTGGTGAAGGTGATCGGCTGGGTGACCCGTGAGCCGAGCGGGATGTTCAGTGTGGTCTGCCCTGACGCGATCACGGTGCCCTCGGGCCGGTCAAGCCGCGCCGACCAGGAGAATCCGACTGAGGTGTTGCGGAGGTCGTCGTTGAAGACGGTGATGTCGCGGGTCACGGAGGTGTTGTGGGGGTAGGTGTTCACGGCCTGCGGCAGCGGGAAGGTGCCGTTGGCGTCGGAGATCCCGGACGCCGACCAGTAGGGCATGTCGATCGCGGCGACCGGGTTGAACGCGGCTTGGACGCGCTGGATCTGGGGGTTGCTCCAGGGATCGGGCAGGTTGTCCGCGCCGTAGACGGCGCGGCCGCCCTCCTCCGGTACGAAGTCCGTGGTACGCACGCCGGGCGCGACACTGGCCCACGCGGACAGCAGCGTGTACGGGCGCAGGTCGGCGGCGTCCTTGGCACGCTTGGCGGCCGTCGCCGTGGCGAACCACATGAAGCCCTGCTTGGTGTTGCACTTGTTCCAGATGTACTCGCCCTCGCCGTCGGGTCGGCCGGTGACGGGCGCCACCCGCTCGCCGTACTGTCCGACGCCGTCGAGGTAGTGCGAGAAGACCGCGAAGTTGGAGTACCTCATGTTCGGGTACCTGCTGGGTGACTCGGCGCCGGGCGCGGCGTCGAGGCTGACCGGACGGGTGCCGTCGTTGCCGTTCATCGCCGCGTAGAGATCCTGCTCGAACTGCTCGGAGTCATTGCCGAAGGTCGGTTCGTTGGCCTGGCTCCAGCGGATGACGGCGGGATGATTGCGGTCCCGCAACGTGAGTGCGCGGGCGTGAGCGACCATGTGGTCGTGCCCTGCGACGAAGTCCTGGGCGCTGCCGCGGATGCCGGTCTCATCGATGATCATCAGGCCCATCTCGTCGGCCACGTCGAGCATGTACGGGCTGGCCGGCTCCTGGTGGATGCGCACCACGTTGTAGTTGAGCCGCTGGTAGTTGTCCACGGCCTGCGGCCAGCCGCCGTTGCTCGCCGAAGGCGGGAGGAAGCCGGGCAGGGTGTCGTAAGCGTCGCCCTTGCCGCCGTTGTCGACCCGGTCGTAGTCCGCACCCTGCAGGTTGTCACCGCGGAAGTTCACCCGGACGCCGTTGATGTAGTAGTACTCGCCGTTCTGTGTGGTCTCCCGGAACCCGAACCGGTACGTCGCGTCACTCGTCCGGCCGTCGTCGGTCGCCGCGCGAACCTTGAGACGGTGAAGCTGCGCTCGATACCCCGATCGGTATGGGACGTTCGGCCACCAGTACGAGGTGCTGCCGAGGTCCCACGGGAGGGAATCGACCGTGACCTTGGCCGTCGACCGCGCCCCCACGGTCACGGTGCGGGCCGTCGGCACCGGGTAACTGAACGTCCCGCCGCCGTCCGACGAGAGCTCGCCGGTCACCGTCACCGATCGAGCGCTGCTCGAGGTGTTGGTCACCCAGACGTCGTAGCCGAGGGTCTGATTCGCTACCGACGTGCGGATGAACGTGTCACTGACGTACACGGCCGGATACACCCGCAGGAACGCGGAGCGGAAGATGCCCTGCGGGACCGCCTCGGACCAGTCAGCGGCCACCGGCACGATGTACTTGCCGTTCGCCGGGTTCTTCAGCGCGCCGCGGCCCTTCACGTCAACGGTGATCGTATGAGTGGTGCCCGGGGCGGCGTAGGCGCTGATGTCGAACTTCGACGGGGTGAAGGCCGTGGTCTGCGTCGCGACCACCCGGCCGTCCACCGACAAGGTCGCCTGGTGGTTGACGGCGCCGAACTCGATCCACGTCGACTGGGGCTGCCCTGAGTCCGGCACCGTCACCGTACGCGAGTACACCGCCTGGGACACATCGGTGAAACCCTGCTTGTACCAGCCACCTCCGGGCACCTTGATCGACGTCGTCGACCGGCCCGCCGGGGTGAAGCTCCACGTCCCGGCGAGATCAACCGAGGCGATCGCGGCATTGCCCGCGGTGAAGCCGTCGATGTCCCCAGCGGCGGCGGCAACCGTCGCGGTGGACTCCGACGGCGCAGACTGCTGTGCCACCGCAGCCGGCTGAGTCCCGACCATCGCGGCCAGGAATACCGCCATCACAGCCGGCCACCTGCTCACCGGACGTCCAGGACGGGAGGAGGGATCGCTCCGCTTCATGGGTAATCCTTTCGGGTGAAGCCACTGGCGGCTGTTCAGGCCGTCGCCGTTCGTCCGTGACAACCGACGGCTTGATGGGGGCACGCTGTCTCCTGGAAAGGGGAGAGTCGTATCGATTCGACGGCATGGCCGGACATCAGACGTACGCCCCGGGATCTTTGCTGTCAAGGCTCACGGTTCCGCAGAGATGGGATCACTTCGGCCATGCGGTTCCACTAGCGTCATTCCACGTCGGGCAACTCCGACGTCATGTAATTTTCAGCCCGCGTCAGATGCCTCTTACATAGGAGGTGTCAGCGGTTTCGAGATCGGGAACCGGAAGCGCATGCGGCAGGAATATCCCAACTGCGTCGGACATCTCTAGCAAATCGATTCGATGTCAGCGGGCAGTGGGGCTTGGTTGAACGCGTGGGACTCGGCCTGCTGCTGCGGAGGCCGGTGTCCGAACCGCCGCCGGGAGGGAACGGGGCAGCGCGCATGCGGTCGAGCATCCTGGATTGGCCACCCGGCGACGGTGCTGCCCCAGCCGCGCTTGTCACGACGTGCCATGCCGAGCTCACCGGCGGCAGGCCGGCGGGTGTCTTACAACGCGCGTCCTGCCTCGGTGCGGGGTGAGGGCCACCAGAACGCATCGTCGCCGTTCCAGTCGGCGAACCTGGGCAGCGGCGTCTTCAGTGGCCGGTCGCGCGAGCGTTCACAGGGAACCCTCGGGGACGAGCGTGTAGCGGGTGAGCGCGGTCGCGTCCCAGGTCATGCGTCGGCGCCCCGGGAGCGCGCCGGAGATCTCCCGGGCCGGGACCGCTCGCTCGCCGCAGGTGACGGTCAGCGGCGGGGTGTCGCAGGGCACCTCGACGACGAGTTGACCGTCCGCCGCCGCGGTGATCGATGCCCAGGTGGGCACACCAGCCGACCAGGCCACGGAGGTGGTGTGGCCGCCGCGGCAGCGGATGCCGCGCACCGACCCCGTGTCCCAGCTCCCCGGCAGCGTCTTCAGCAGGCTGACCGCGCCTTCGTGGCTCTGCACGAGCAACTCGGTCATCCCCGCGACAGCGCCGAAGTTGCCGTCGATCTGGAAGATGTAGCCCGACGGCCGGCCGCCGTGGGGATGCAGGTCCAGCAGCGAGACGGAGCTCAGCTCGTCGAGCAGGATCGCGATCGAGCGCTCGGCCAGTTCCGGGTCGCGCAGCCGGGCGGCCAGGCACAGGATCCACGCCTGGCTCCAGCCGGTGTGTCCACTGCCGTGCTGCAGCCGGGTGGCCAGCGCCTGCCGTACCGCCTCGAAGTCGTCCGGCGTCCCCGACTCGGTGATCCGGGTGCCGGGGTAGAGGCCGTAGAGGTGGGACAGGTGGCGGTGGCCGGGCTCCTGAGAGGGCCGCCGGTCATACCACTCCAGCAGTTCGCCGTCGATCGCGACCGGACGCAGCTCTGACAGCGCCTTCCCCGCGCGTACGGCGAGCTCGTCGTCGGCCAGCGAGCAGTAACGGGTCAGGACCTCGCGGACGAGCTCCTGGTCCATGGCCGCGCCCGCCGAGATGGCCGCCGGATTGCCTGCCTCGGTGAGGAAATGGTGTTCCGGCGAGGTCGACGGGCTCATCACCAGCTTGCCGTGGGCGTCGGGAACCAGCAGGTCCAGCGCGAAGGAGGTGACGCTGCGCAGAGCGGGCAGGAGCAGCTCGGGTGCTCCGCCGTACTCGAGATGGTCCCAGAGGTGGGCGGTGAGCCAGAGCAGGCCGGAGGACCAGTTGGCCCACTGCGGAACGCCGTTGACCGGGGCGCTGAAGCGCCACAGGTCGGTGTTGTGGTGACTGGTGGATCCGGCGGCGCCGTAGTAGTGCCGGGCCGCGTCCTGGCCGGTGTCGAGCAGGCCGTCGATCAGCTCGAACAGCGGTTGGTGCAGCTCGGGCAGGCCGGCGGGCTCGGCGGGCCAGTAGTTCATCGGGAGGTTGATGTTGGTGGTGTAGTTGCTGCTCCAGCCGGGCCGCACGTCGGCGTTCCAGATGCCCTGCAGGTTGGCGGGCTGGGTGCCGGGACGGGAACTGGAGATCATCAGGTAGCGGCCGAAGTGGTAGTAGAGCTCAGCGCGCTCGTCGGGGAGCGACAGGTCGACCCGGTCGAAGTAGCCGCGGTGGTCGGCCTCGTGCTCAGCGAGCAACTCCGCCGTGCTCCTGGACAGTGCGGCCTCGACCTGCCGGCGCGCCTGCCGGGCCAGCTCGGCGGTGTCGGCGCTGGGCCGTACGGCATGGCCGCGGAAACCGTCGGCGGCCGCGGCGACCATCCGCACCTCGCCGGATCCCGTGCTCTGGACGGCGATGACGACGGCGAAGCCCATGCCGGCGGCCACCGTGCCGTCGCGGTCGGGTGCGTCGGCGCCGTAGGCGACGGCGGGCTCCCGGTCGACGTAATCGGGCAGCACGTTCGCGGGTGCCCGGCCGGTGATCGTGAGCCACTCGCCGTCACGGATCACCTCGATCGGGTGCGGTGAGGTGAATGCGGGCAGTTCAAGCGGCCCGCGAGCCGAGGCGACCAGCACGCCGGCGGGAGCGGAGACGAAGCTGATCAGCTGCCCGCCGTCGTGGCTGACGGTGGTCACCGCCCGGGCGAGATCGAGCTCGCGGCGGTAGCCGGAGGACTCCCCGCCGGAGGTGTGGCGCCATTCGATGAACCCCAGCGGCTGGTAGGCCTGGGTCCAGCCGCTTGACTGCATGCGGCGGCCGAGCTGGTCCGCGCGCTCGAAGTCGCCCGCGGCGATCGCCGCACGCAGTTCCGGCAGCAGAGCGGCGGGCGAGGGGCCCTGCTCGGGCGGCAGGGGGCCGCCCGACCAGAAGGTGTCGAGATTGAGGTCGAAACGCTCCACCTCCGGCCTCCCGTACGCCATCGCGCCGAGCCGGCCGTTGCCGAGCGGGAAGCCGTCGTGAAAGTGGGCGGCGGGTGCGTGCAGCCGGAGGAGATGTCGTGTCGTCACAGCGCGTCGTATGCCTTCTGCTGGATCTGGAGGTAGCGGGTCAGGCCCAGGCCGTTGAGCCCGTCGAGGAAAGCCTGCCAGGCGGCGTCGTCGTTGATGTTCTTCTGGCCCGTGACGAACTGCAGGCTGGACTGGTTGACGTAGTTGTCGATGTTGGTCTGCAGGGTGGCCAGCTCGCCTGCCTCCTCCGGTGCGATCTTGATGTGCCAGACGGGGAAGATCTGGTCCTTGGGTTCCTTGCCCGCGTACAGCTCGGTGGCCTTGAAGAGGCGGCGCTCGTAGCCCGCCTGGTCGTAGATGTGGGTCGATGTCACCTGGGCGTTGCGGAACTCCTTGGTGCTGTTGTACTGCGCCGCCGGCCCCCAGCCGCCCTCCACCCCCTCGGGCTGCGTCAGTGTCTTGAACGACGGCTTGAGGCTCTCGTCGAGCGCGACGTCGCCGGGCTTCGCCTTCTCCCAGCCGACACCCTCCTCGCCGAACTCGCCGTACCGGTGTCCCTCCTCGGTGAAGATGTAGTCCAGCATCTTGATCGCGGCGATCTGGGTCGCCTCGCTCGCCTTGGAGGTGATGACGAAGGTGCCGCCGGGCTGGCTGGGCAGCGTGTAGGTGGCGTACTGCGTGCCTGACGGGCCGGTCAGCGGGGCCACGGCGTCGTAGTCCCTGTCGCGGCGGTCCTTCTGTCCGATGGTGACCAGTTGGGCCGGATGCATAACCGTCGCCGAGCCGACGATGGCCGCCTCTGCCTTGTCGCCCTTGGCCTTCATCGCGTCCCCGTTCTGGGTGAAGGCCGCCTGGTCGATCAGGCCGTCCTTGTACAGCCCCGCGATGTAGCGCAGGCCCTCGCGCCAGCCGGGCTGCATGGGCTGCAGTTGCACCTTGCCGGCGTTGACCGCCAGCGTGGAGCCGTAGTCGGGGCTGCCCTGCGGGTCGTAGATGAAGGCGTTCATGAGGTACGGCAGGAGCGGGTTGGCGGTGCTCGCGCTCATCGGGATCTCATCGGCCTTGCCGTTGCCGTTGGGATCCTTGGTCTTGAACGCCTGCAGCACCTCGCGCAGCTCGTCGGGGGTGGTGGGCTGCTTGAGTCCGAGCTTCTTCAGCCAGGCCGAGTTCATCCAGAGCTTGGCGGCATAGGAGCAGTGGAAACAGTCGTTCCACTGCGGCATGCCGTAGATCTTCCCGTCGGGCGCGGTCGCCAGCCGCTTGAAGTCGGGAATCGAGTCCAGCGTCTTCTTGACGTTGGGGGCGTACTTGTCGATCAGGTCGTTGAGCGGCACGAGCACGCCCTGCTTGCCCAGACGGATCAGCTCGGACTGGGTGAACCCGTCGACCCACGGGATGAGCATGTAGACGTCGGGGAGATCGCCGCTGGCCAGCGAGATCTGGCGCTTCTCCTTGGCCGAGGCGCTGTCCCAGGTGGTGGTCTCGAAGGTGAGGGTCACCCCGAGCTTCTGTTCAAGGCGCTTGGTGAACGGGCTTTTGCTCAGGTGCTGGTCGGCGTTCTGCTGGGCGAAGATCTTGATGGTGCCGGCCTTCTGCTCCTGCTTGGGCTCCTCAGCGGAGCAGGCGGACAGGGCCAGGAAACCGGCGGTGAGTGCTGCGACGACGACTCTGACGGCCACGGTGATACCTCGATGTCTGTAGGTGGGGGGTGTGTCAGCCCTTGACGGAGCCGATCATGAGGCCCTTGGTGAAGTGCCGGGCGACAAAGGGGTAGATGAGGAGCACGGGTACGGTCGAGATCACGATGAGCGAGTATTTGAGCAGATCGGCGAGTTGCTGGCGCTCCATGGCGGTGGCGACGTCCATGCCGTTGCTCTGGGTGTTGAGGATGAGGATGTTGCGCAGCACGAGCTGCAACGGGTAGAGGCTGTCGCTCTTGAGATAGAGCAGGGCGTCGAAGTAGGAGTTCCACTGGCTGATCGCGTAGACCAGCGCGATCACCGCGATCATGGGCTTGGCCAGGGGCAGCACGATCGACCAGAGAACCCGGAAGTGGCTCGCGCCGTCGATCTCGGCGGCCTCGAACAGCTCGCGAGGGATGGAGTGGCGCAGGTAGGTGCGCGCGATGATCACCTGCCAGACGGCGATCGCGTTGGGGACGATCAGCGCCCACCGCGTGTCGATCATGCCGAGAGACTTGACGACCAGGTAGGTGGGGATGAGGCCGCCGCCGAACAGCATCGTGAAGACGATCAGCCGGGTGAGGAGCCCGCCTCCGACGAAATCCCTGCGGGACAGCGGATAGGCCAGCATGAGCGTGAGGCTGACGCTGACGAACGTTCCCACGGCCGTGTAGAAGAGCGAGTTGCCGAAACCGACGAGGATCTGCCGATCGGACAGTGCCACCTGGAAGCCGCGCAGGGTGAAGTCCACCGGCCAGAAGGTGACCCGGCCGGAGCTGACCGCGTTCGGATCGCTGAGGGAACTGGCCAGGATGTAGAGCAGCGGCAGCAGCACGACCGCCAGGAAGGTGGCGAGCAGCACGTAGACGGCCACCATGAACAGCCGGTCCGTCCGCGATTCCCTGACCATGGTTACCAGAGCCCCGATCCGGAGACGCGCTTGGCGATCCTGTTCACGACGATGAGCAGGACGAGGTTGACGGCGGAGTTGAACAGGCCGACCGCGGTGGCCTGGCTGAAGTCGGCGTTGAGCAGGCCGGTCTTGTAGGTGTAGGTGGCGATGATCTCCGACTTGCTCAGGTTCAGCGGGTTCTGCAGCAGGAACGCCTTCTCGAAGCCGACCGCCATGATGTTGCCGACGCCGAGGATCAGGATGATGGCCGCGGTCGGCATGATGCCCGGCAGGTCAACGTGGATGATCTTCTGCAGGCGGGAGGCGCCGTCCACCCGGGCGGCTTCGTACAGCCCTGGATCGACTCCGGCCAGCGCGGCCATGTAGACGACGGCGGAGTAACCGGCGGTCTGCCATATGTCGCTCCACACGTAGATGTGCCGGAAGTAGTCGGGATTGCCGAGGAAATCGATCGAAGGGATGCCGAACAGCCCCAGCGCGTCATTGGCGAGCCCGACACTGGGCGACAGGATGAGGATCGTCATGGAGACGACCACGACCGTCGAGATGAAGTACGGCGCGTAGGTGACCATCTGCACGGTCCGCTGGAAGAATCCGCGCCGGATCTCGTTGAGCGCCAGCGCCAGGATGATCGGGATCGGGAAGCTGGCGATGAGGAAGTAGGCCGACAGGACGAAGGTGTTGCTGACCAGCGTCCAGAAGACCGGGTTGTCGAAGAAGGCGCGGAAGTGCCGGAAGCCCACCCACTCGCTGCCCCAGATGCCGTCCAGGACGCTGTAGTCCTTGAAGGCGATGACCGCGTTGGCCATCGGGATGTACTTGAAGATCGCGAAATAGGCCACCGGTACCGCGACGAGCAGGTATAGCTGCCAGTTCCGCCGAACGCTGCGCAGGCGCGTGCTAATGGCCATATACCCTCACCTCGATCAGTTCCGCCGGCGCGGCGGGGAAGCGCACCCACACCTCGTGGGCGACCAGACCGTCCAGCTCCGCGCGAGCCGTGCCGGCTCCGGTCAGACCGGCCGCCACCTGGGCGCCGTCGTCGATCTCGATGGCGAAGGGTAGGTCGGCCCCATCACCGAACCGGACCTCGATCCGCCGCAGCAGCCACGCACCCTCCAGGTCGACGCGGACCCACTCGCCGCTCCAGCCCTGCTCGGTGCTGTAGTCGGTGACGTTATGAGCGGGTGATCCGCTGCTGAACACCGGCCGGTTGGCCGACAGCAGCCGCTCGCTGCCGGGCCGGTAGCGCCGGCTCGGCGGCCCAGAGGGCAGTTTGCGCGGCTGACCGGTCCACTCGGGGCCACCGGTCGCCAGGATCGTGAGGGTGGCGGGCTCCAGACCCTCGGCGCTCGCGCGCAGGACGTTGACCCCGGCATAGTGGGAGCGGAACTCGATCGCCCCGATCCCGTCTACGACGGGCAGTTCGATCGAGGTGCCGGTCGGGAAGAGGCCGCCGCCCTCTAAGACCTCGATGGTCACCGTGCGCTCGTCGGAGATGATCGCGCCGCTCTCGTCGACGAGTTCGACCCGGAGGTAGGCGTCGTCGGTGCCGTCCGTGCCGATCATCTCGGCGTCGGAGCTCAGCCGTACGGCTCGCGCGGTGCCCTCGCTCGGCCAGACGGGGGGCTCGATGCCGCGCAGCTTGTTGCGGTACCAGTAGTAGGAGCGCAGCGGCACGCGGAAGTAGTCGATGAAGCCCATCCGGCTCATGTCGGTGATGATGCTGCCGTGGTGGAAGGCGCACCACAGCGCGATCCCGGCCCGCCAGGCGTGCTCGATCTCGACGCCGTCGGTGTAGCGCGGGCCGTAGACGCCCGGCCGGTCCTCGATCGTGCTGCCGTACTCCGAGACCAGGCTGGGCCAGGGCGGCTGGTGGAAGAGTGCGGCGCCGTCGCCGTTGTAGCCGGCCAGGTCGCCAAGCTCGTCGAAGCCGCCCCGCTGCGCGCCGCCGACCGCGGCGGGCCTGGTCGGGTCGAGCTGGTGGGCCAGGTCCACCAGGCGGGTGACGAGCTTCTTGGCCTCCGGCATCACCTCGGCGTCGGTGAAGAAGGGCTCGTTGCTGACGCTCCATACGATGATGCTGGGGTGGTTGCGGTTGACGCGGATCATCTCCGCCAGCGCGCGCAGGCAGCTCTCCTCGAACTCGGCGCGGTCCTCCTCGTGCGGTGGGTAGGCGCTGGCGTTCCAGTAGCCCTCCGCGTCGTGGCCGCCCACGCCCCAGAAGTGCAGCTCCGACCAGAACAGCAGGCCCTGCCGGTCGCATTCGGCGGCGAACTGCTCGTGGTGCGGGTAGTGGGAGCCGCGGATGAAGTTCATGCCGCACTCCTTGATCGCCGCGACGTCGCGGCGGATGCCGGCGTGGCTGACCGCGTCGCTCCAGCCGGCGTGGTCCTGGTGGACGTTGGCGCCGTTGATGAGGTAGTGCTCGCCGTTGAGGAAGAAGCCGCCGTCGGTGGTGAACTCGACGGTCCTGAACCCGAAGGCCGTACTCGCCTGCTCACCGTTGCTCAGGCGCTGGTCGAGCTGGTAGAGGACCGGGGTGGCAGGGTGCCACTGCCGGACTTCGTCGAGCAGCAGCTGCGTCAGGTGGGTCGTGGTCTCGCCCGCTTCCAGGCTGATGTGAGCGCTAACATTCGCTAGCTCGACGCCGTCCAGGCTCACCACGGCGTCGAGCTGCCCCTCGAAGGGGGTGTCCCCGTCGTTGACGAGTTCGGTGGCGATCTCGACGCGGTTGCCGTCGGTGGTGACCGCCGTGCCGTACCAGGCGAAGCGGACCTTCTCGCTGACGATCAGCGACACGTCGCGATAGATCCCGCCGTTGAAGACGTGCTCTCCCGCCCGCGGCGCCAGGCGCGGGTTCCACTCGTTGCTCACCCGTACGGTGAGCTGGTTGATCCCGGGCCGGACCGCCTTGGAGACGTCCATCTCGAAAGCGGTGTAGCCGCCCAGATGCCGGCCGACGTGATGGCCGTTGACGTAGACCTCGGCGTCCTGGAACACGCCCTGGAACTCCAGGGCGACGCGCTTGTCCGGGTGCTCGACGACGAAGTCCCGCCGGTAGACGCCACGACCCACATAAAAGCCGGCTTCCATGAAGTACGGCTGGCCGAAGGAGTGCGGCAGGCCGACGTCGTACCAGTCGCTGTCGTCATAGCCGGGCTCGGTGGCGCCGGACGGGTCTCCGTAGGTGAACTTCCATGACCGGTTGATCAAGCTTTTGTAGGTGGAAGGCACGATGGCGCGCTCTCGGAGAGAAGGGATCGTGAACGTTCACGTCACGGCCGTGAACGCTCACGACATCTGTTGGAAACGTCACGCTACGGAGCGGGGTGGCTCCATGTCAATGGGGAACTTCGTCAGGCGGATTCGCGCCAGATCAGACACGGGTTGACAAACCGTCGCATGGGCGGAAGCGGGGCGAAGTCGGCCGCGGCGAGCTCTTCGGCGATGTCCAGCGCGGCGTTCACCACGCCCTCACGCCCCATCGACAACGTCGTCAGGCGTGGGTGCACCGCCTCGCCCAGGCTCAGCCCGTCTATCCCGCAGATCCTGACCCGCCCGGGCACCTCGATGCCCAGCGCGTGCGAGGCCTGCACGGCGCCGATGGCCATGAGGTCGTTGTAGACAAGCACGGCATCCACCTCCGGATGGGCTGCCATGAGCTCGGCGAAGGCCTTCCCACCACCGGCCAGCGACTCCCCCCCGACCGTGATCATTCGTGCCGACTCGGCGCCCGCCAACTCCTCGAACCACTCCCGTCGGAGCGAGGGACGGTAGGTCGGCGAGTCCCGCAGGGAGAAGTCGGAATCGATCATCCCGAGGTGCCGTACGCCCCTGGCTCGCAGCGCCTCGATCGCCTGCCGTACACCCTCACGCAGATCGATCTCCACCGAGTGCATGCCGGGCCGGTCCATCAGGCGATCCACCATGACCAGCGGAACTCCCCGGCAGACCTGCGCGAGGTCGTCGTCCGGCAGGAAGAAGTGGCCCATGAACAAGTCCACCTCTCCCGCCAGCATCTCCATGGCCGCCGACTCCTCCTCCGTCTCCGTCGAGGCCATCAGCACGTGCCAGCCCCGAGCCGCGGCTGCGTTGAGCAGGTCCCCGGCGATCTCGGTGTAGTACGGGTTGCGGAACGACGCGACCAGATAGCCGATCGCGCGGGTCTTCTTCCTGGCGACGAGATTGCGGGCGAATCGGCTGGGCCGGTAGCCGAGGCGCTCGCACGCGTCTAGGACACGCTGTTTCGTCTGCTCGTTGATCTCTCCCATTCCGTTGATCGCGCGGCTCACGGTCTGCCGGGAAACCCCAGCAGCCTGGGCCACATCATTGATCGTCACACGCTTCGTCATCGCCGTCCTCAGGTCCGCTCTGAGGCTGATCGTAGTGACGAGCCGGTCTTACGGCTGAGGCGAAATTCAGGAGCCGAAGTGGAACGCGGCGAGCCTGGCGTCCCCGCGCAGGCTGATCCGCAGGTCGTGAACGCCTTCCAGTGCCGCGTCCAGATCCGCGGCGACGGTCGTCCACGCGTAGCGCCCCGGGTGTCGGGCATCGCGATCTCGGCGAGCAGCCGATCGCCCGCCGCGAAGGCCACGCGCCCCTCACCGGCGACCTCGGTCTCGGCCGCGCCGGACGGGTCCGCGGAGCGGAAGGGCAGGTCCGCGGAGTGGAAGGGCAGGGTCGCGGGCCGCCCGCTCGGGGCGATCACATCTCCGATGGTACGGCTGGCGTCGACCAGGGCGATGCCCGTGTGGTCGGCGAAGCCCGCAGCCGAGGTGCGCAGGTCGACGACGTTGCGCGCTCCGGGGACGGGACCGCCCGTGGTGATGGCCGCCCCGAGAGCCGGCTCGCCGGCGGAACTGCCCACCAGGGTCTGCGACGTAGCCGCCGGCGATGTCGTCGGGTGGGTTGGTGTAGAGCCGGAGGTAGCGGTGGTTATGACCAGGAAAGTGCTGGTTGCCTGCCTTGGGGGCGATGATTTCCTTGTTGAGATTCCCTTGGCGGAATAGTCCGGGAAGGGCACACTGCGGATGTGGTCAACTCCGTGACGTTACTGGACGTTCACCCCGTCCCACTCGCGAAGGGGATGGCATGAAGAGGTTCTCGCTGCTCGTCGCTGTCCCGGTCCTCGTCGCTGGTTTCCTGATGGCGCTGCCGCACGCCGCACATGCCGTTCTTCTCGATCAGATATGCGCCGACAATGTGGTGCTGACCTGGGACCCGCCCCTGACGAACACGCCGCAAACCCTCAACTACACCGCCACGGGTCAGCTCAGCGACTGCTCCAGCAGGGCCTACCCCTCCGGCACTTACAGCGAGAGCGGCACAGTGCCGGGAGCGACGTGCACGAGTCTGTTCTATCCGGGAAGCGCGACTCGCACCTTCGTATGGACCTCCGGCGGGTCCAGCCTCTTCTCCTACAACTGGAACTCCACACGCGTCAACGGCAACATCGTCTATCTTGCCGTCGGGTCGATCCGCCCAGGCGGGGTCTTCGGCGGCAACAACGCCAAAGAGGTCATCACCGTGCCCGCACCCGACCCCACCGCTTGCTCCAGCACCGGCGTTTCCCGGCTCTTCGGCCTCGGAACGCTGCAGATCGGCGTCTGAATCGCGGCCTGCCAGTGCAGATGCGCGGGGGTGGCAAGCGTAGGCGTAGCCCGGCTGCCGGCAGAGAGCGGCGAACTCGGCGGAGGTGTTTGCTCGGGTCCCATCGACCACGACCTGCACCCCGGACAGCCGCCGCTCACCCCAGCTGGATTCGACATCGACGAGGAGTCAGCGGCCATCCTGCCCGGCGCGCTGCAACTCGCCGCCCGTCAGCGCTCGCCTGATGCTCGTTCTGTGCTGGGTTGAGTCGCTGCTCGGGACCGTCGACACTTCGGGATCTTGACTCGGCGGGGCCTGGTGAGTCACCACCGGATCCCGGCCGAGGTGCCCGGCCCGGCGGCCGGGCACCGGTCGTCGGGTCACTTGACGATGATCTGATGGGTGGCCTGGGCCGGTCCGGTCCCGCCGTCCCCCGCATAGCTCGCGAGGTAGCTGTACCTGCCGGCGTTGGCGGGCGTGTCGGTGAACGTGTACGTGCCGTCGGCGTTCACCGTCACCGGCGGGAGCTTGACGGTCTTACCGCTGGTGCCCTTGACGTACAGGGTGCGCTGCACGGTGAGCGTGGACCCCGGAGAGGGCGGCCTGTCGCCCGCCGTCAGGACGCCGCTCAGCTCCACGGCCGTGCCGGCGACGCCGGACTGCGGCCCTGTCAGGGTGAGCGTGGCTTCGCGCTTGACCGTCACGGTGACGGAGGCGCTGCTGCGGCGGTGGCCGTCGTCGCCGTCCCAGAACACCCAGTAGATCACCTCGCCGATGTACGGCGGCAGCTCGAAGACGGGCGTGTCCTGGAAGGTGAACGTGCCGTCCTGCCGCGTCGTCACGCCGGTGATCGGCACTTTCGTCCAGCCGGGCAGGTACTGGATCACCGTGAGCGGCTTGAGCCCGAGCGCCTCGCCATCGGCGCGGGTGAGCCGCCCCTCGACGGTGATCGGCGAGCCGGCGTACGCGTCCGCGGGGGCCGTCACCGTGAGCTTGGTGGCCGGTAGCGCGACGCCCGTCACCCGCCACAGCAGCAGCCGGTCCGTGGAGCTGCGCAGCAGTGCGAAGACGTCCGTGCCGGAGAACGCGACGCCGTCCGGGAGCAGTTCGGCGTCCGGCTGGTCGGCCGCGAACAGCTCCGCGCCCGTCGCCGCGTCGTAGAGGGTGAGGTCGGTGCTGCCCCACTGGCGTCCGGCCGCGACGTACGCGCCGTCCGAGCTGAGCGCCACGGCGGACGGGTACCCGTCCCAGCCGTCGCCGTAGGTGCCGGTCGCCGCCAGGGTCCTGGTGTCGTACCTGGTGAAGTGACCGGGGGCGTCGGCCGCGCTGAACAGGGTGCCGCCGTCGGAGCTCAGGGTGAGGTCGCGCAGGGAGTCGATGCGCCACTCCTCGCCGTCGATCGTGCCGCGCAGCGCGGGGGCGCCGTCGCCGAGGTCGTAGACCAGTATGTCGGCGTGGTGCAGGACGGTCTGGCCGACCACGAGCGTGTCGCCGGCGGCCGCAAGCACGGGAGGCCGCAGGTGCTCGCCCCCGACCGCCACGGGCGCCGGGGCGCTCGCGCTGAGATCCAGGCCGACGACGCCGCCGGGGCCGTTGTCGCATCCGTGCCCCACCCACAACCGCTCGCCCAGCAACGCCAGGGTGGACGGGCAGGGGTGGGCCGACAGGTCGATCCGGCGGGTGACGGCGAGGCTCGCGGTGTCGATCTCGGCGACCTCGTTCGAGCCGGCGAGAGCCGCGTACAGGCGGGTGCCGTCCGCGTTCACGGCCAGCTCTTGGACGCCGGGCAGGCCGGTGACGACACCGCCGGTGAGGTTTCCGTCAGTGCCGGCCACGATGATGCGGTCGCCGGCGGGAACGAACACCCGGCCGCCGCCGACGGCCAGGTCGGCGGTGTAGGAGTCGGTGGCCCCGAGGTCGGTGGTGGTGCCGGCCGCCGAGGCGGCGGGGGCCGTGACGGTGAGCAGGCCGGTGATCAGGCCGGCGGCGCCGCAGTAAGCGGCTAATCGGCGAACCAGGGATGGGGACACGAGAGCCTCCTGCCAGGATGGGAACATATGTTCTAATAACGTCTCATGGGTGCTCCCACGTCAAGATCATTCGGTCGCGCGACACCAAACCGTGATCAAGCACCATCCGGCGCTGGACGGGATGACCCTGGCTGCAGGAAGACCGGCGGCCAGCTGCTGGCGTCCGTGCCCAGGGCTGTGCGGTCCAGTCCGGTCGGTGAGCAGTTCGCGGCGCTGCTTGAGCACCTGGACGGGCACGAAAAGGAGTGCCGCGCCACCGTGGAGTCATGGATGCTGAACGGGCTGCCGGTGCCTGCCGGGCTCCTCGCCGGGTGTGGCCCCACCCCTGGTGGCGGGCCTGCCTGCGGCACCCGGTGGTTCCGCGTGGAGGGGCGGGCCGGGCTGCTGGAGGAGGTGTCCGAGGATGGGCGGGTGAGCGTCAGGACGGCGGACGGCCGGCGGTTCAGGGGGCACCAGGCATTCGGCCCCGGCGAGCGGCGGGTGGGTCCGGACGGCCACAGGTTCCACGACACGGGCGGTACGCAGCAACCGCTGCGGCCCGGCCAGCCCGGCATGCTCGGCCAGGGTCCAGCAGTTTCTTACGGTCGAGGTCGGCCAGCAGACCGCGCACGTACGCGGTCGCGGCCCGGCGGGGCTCGACCCCTCAAGATGCCGAAGTGTCACTGGAGTGCTAAGGCGAGGAGGACCCGCACTCGCACTGCGGGGTGGCGTAATAAACCCGACCGAGCCAC
The DNA here is from genome assembly GCF_040654115.1 of Nonomuraea sp. NPDC050786. Lineage (NCBI taxonomy): Bacteria > Bacillati > Actinomycetota > Actinomycetes > Streptosporangiales > Streptosporangiaceae > Nonomuraea > Nonomuraea sp. NPDC050786. The sequence continues at coordinate 143,965 of NZ_JBFAHJ010000011.1, read as the reverse complement.
CTCCAAGACCTTACAGATCAGCGAAATCGGGATTTGCTCAGCGCGTGGTCAGCGGCGTTCGCCTTCCTCCAGACTCTGGATGAAGGCGAACTTCACAGGCTTTCCTTCGCGAACCACACCGCGGCTTTTTCTGGGATCTCCCGCTCCATCTTCAGCCGTCGGTTCTCCTCGCGAAGCTCCTTCGGCTGCGCGCGCTCCTCAGCGGTGAGCGGCTTCTCCGCGTTCTCGACCTGGCCCCGCTTCTTCGCCATGTTCAGGCAATTGCACAGTGTGTATTCATCGACCCCGAGCTCTCGCGTGATCTGTGCCGCCGGCCGGCCCGAAATGATCAGCCACTCTACCGCCTCGGCCTTGCGGCCATCGGAGTGCTTCCCCTGCTTGCCGCTGCCATTTCCCCCTCTTCTCTGGTTGCCCATCCGTTGGTGGAGAGAGGGTCTACGAGGTCCGTAGTGCTTCACCGGACGTTCTGGTCGGCGAGCCCCGCGTGAAAGCGGTGTGACACCCCGGCAGGCGCCGGGGGTTACCGAGACCCCGCCGGGGCCAGGGCGAATCGATTCCGAGAAGTTCGCCCCATCGTTGAACCGGGTCGGCGGCTACATCGTTTCGAAGATCAGCCATACGCGGACAGCAAGCTCACGTCGACTCAGCGGGAGACTTCCAGTGACACTGCGTCTGAATTGCTCTGCTCTCGTCGATCTTCCTTCTGCGGATCGCATCCTGTTCCAGAGTTTCGGCGCCGGCCCGGAGGCCGCCCCGGCGTTCGACCGCATTCACCATGCCTTCGAGGCCCACGCCAAGGCCGCGCCGACCGCGACCGCAGTCACTCATCTCGGCGAGAGCATGACCTACCTGGAACTCGACCGCCACGCCGACCGCCTCGCCGCGTCACTGGCCCACCGTGGAGTGCGTCCCGGCGACCGCGTCGGCCTGTTCATGACACGGTCGATCCCGATGGTCGTGGGCATCCTCGCGATCTTGAAGGTAGGCGCTGCTTACGTGCCGCAGGATATCCGGATCACCCCGGCCGCCCACCTGCGCCACATTGTCGACACGGCCTCCGTCAAGGTGATCCTGACCTCCTCTTATTCGGCGCCGAGGATCCCCGCCGGCGATCGTCACAAGGTCATCGCGGTGGACGAGCTCCTCGCGGTGGATGAGGTGCCACGCTCGGGTGAGTGGTCCTCGCCAGTCCCGGGCGGGTCGGGCGAGGTGGCGGTGGTCATCTTCACCTCTGGGACGACCGGCCATCCCAACGGTGTCAACGTGACCCACTCCAACCTGTGCAACATCCTGCTGAACGAGCCGGGTTCCCTGGGAATCGGCCCTGGCACCAGAGTGGCCCAGATCCTCAACATCGCCTTCGACATGGCGGTCTGGGAGATCCTTGGAGCCCTGTCGCACGGCGCCACGCTCGTCATCCGCGGCGACGACATCGAGGAGACCGTGCGCGACGTCGATGTCGTCATCGCCACCCCGGGAGTCCTGGGCTCCCTGGACGCCTCTCGGTGCCGCAACGTCAAGGTGGTCGCGGTCGCGGGCGAGCGCTGCCCCCGGCATCTGGCGGACACCTGGTCTCGCTTCAGCGCTTTCCACAACGCGTGCGGACCCACCGAGGTCACCATCGTCAACACCATGCAGCGCTACGATCCGCGGCGCCGCGTCCTGACCATCGGCAGACCACTGCCCAACACCACGGTCTACATCCTCGACCAGAACGGCAGGCCATGCCCGATCGGCGAGATCGGCGAGATGTGGGCGGGCGGCGCTTGCGTGACCGCGGGCTATCTCGGGAACGACGCTCTGACCATGCAGCGGTACCGGCCCGATCCCTTCCGTGGCGACGGCCACCTGATGTTCCGCACTCGCGACCTGGGCCGCTGGACGCCGGACGGCGAGCTGGAACACCACGGCCGCACCGACGACCAGGTGAAAGTCAGAGGCTTCCGGGTCGAGCTGGACGCGGTCACCGGCGCACTGGAGCTGACCGCGGGCTGCGCCCGCGCCACCACAGTCCTGCGGGAGGGCGAGCTGATCGGCTTCGTCAGCCCGGCGAGCGTGGACGTCGAGGCGGCGAGGAAGGCCGTCGAGCAGTCGCTGCCGTACTATTGCGTGCCCTCCCGCGTCGTGGCCGTGGACGAGCTGCCGATGACCGACCGCGGCAAGGTCGATAAGAACGCCCTGCTCGACCTGATCGACCCCCTGATCGACCCGCTGATTGACGTGGTCGCATGACGGTCGCGCGCTCCCTGTCGGATGCGTTCGAACTGCCTCCGCCGCGCTCGGCGATCAGGAGCCTGGGCAGTGGCCGGCGCTACATGCACTACAACCGGCTCGTAGCCGTCGTGCTGGCCGTCAACACGGGATTCCTCGTCCACGCGATCATCGCCGGCTGGTGGACCGACCCCAGCACCCTGTCTCTCCTGGTGGTCGCCAATGTCACCCTGGCCGTGCTGATCCGCCAGCAGTACGTCATCAACCTGCTCTTTCACGCGGCCACCCATGCCCCCGTCCGCTGGCCGCTGGCCGTCCGGCGCATTCTGGGCAAGGTCTACCACTTCGGTGGACTACACGTCGGTGGGGCGGTCGCGGCCACCCTGTGGTTCGCCTTCCTCACCGGGGTGATGACCGTGCGCCCTGCCGAGGTCTCCGCGGGACTGCTCACGCTCGCGTACGCGATTCTCGCGCTGCTGGTCGCGATGGTGATCTTCGCGCTGCCCTCGTTGCGGGCGCGGCTGCACAACGTGTTCGAGGTCGTGCACCGGTTCGGTGGCTGGACGGTGCTCGCCCTGTTCTGGGCGTATGCGCTGCTGACTGCGGCCCACCAGGTGACGTTCTGGGCGCTCACGGCCATCACCTTCAGCGTCGCGCTGCCGTGGCTGCGCCTGCGGCGCGTGCCTGTCCGGATCTCCAGGCCGTCGTCGCACGTGGCCCTGCTCGGGTTCGACTACGGCGTCACGCCGTTCGCGGGCTCGTCCACCACCGTGAGCCGTAACCCGCTGCTTGAGTGGCACTCCTTCGCCAATGTGCCCGCTCCTGGCAGGAGCGGCTTCCGGCTCACCGTCTCGCGGGCCGGCGACTGGACGGGGTCACTGATCGACGACGGTCCCTCTCACCTGTGGGTCAAGGGCATACCGACGGCCGGCGTCGGCAACATCGACAAGCTGTTCGCGCGCGTCGTCTGGGTGGCCACGGGCAGCGGTATCGGCCCGTGCCTGCCGCACCTGCTGTCCCGCGAGACGCCGTCACGGCTGGTCTGGTCGACACGGCACCCCCGCACGACATACGGCGACGAACTGGTGGAGGAGATCCTCGCCGTGCAGCCGGACGCGGTCGTCTGGGACACCGATGCCGGCGGCAAGCCCGACCTTCTGGCCCTGGCCTACCGGGCGTATGTGGAGTTCGACGCCGAGGCGATCATCTGCATCTCCAACAAGAAGACCACGTGGCACCTCGTCGAACAACTTGAGATGCGGGGTGTCCCCGCGTACGGAGCGATCTGGGATTCCTGACCTGACAGCGCCTGATCTCCGGAGGACGATCCATGACTTTCCGAACACTGACGGTCGACGACAACGATGAGATCGTGACGCTCGCCATTGACAGGCCCAGCGTGCTCAATGCCCTGTCCCGGCAGACCCTCACCGAGCTGCGGCGCTTCCTCACCGGCCTGACCGGCTTCCGCGGGATGATCCTCACCGGTTCGGGAGAGCGCGCCTTCGTCGCCGGTGCCGACATCCGGGAGATGGCGGCGATGACGCCGGAGGAGGGCGAGGAATTCGGCAGGCTGGGCCAGGAGGTCACCCGGCTGATCGAGGCGGCGCCGTTCCCGGTGATCGCCTGCGTGAATGGGTACGCGCTCGGGGGCGGGTGTGAGCTGGCCATGGCCTGCGACTACATCTACGCGACGGCGGACGCCGTATTCGGCCAGCCGGAGGTACGGCTCGGGCTGATCCCCGCCTTCGGCGGATGCGTACGACTGCAACGTCACGTCGGCCCCGGCCGGGCCAGGGAGATGATCTACACGGGCCGCAACGTCGACGCCGGGGAGGCCCTGCGGATCGGCCTGGTCAACCGAGTGTTCGTGACCAGGGAGGAGATGCTGAAGGCGGCGTACGAGTCGTTAGCGCTGGTCTCAGAGAACTCGCCGATCGCCGTGGCGTTGTGCAAGGAGGCCGTCAACGACGCGCGCGGCCGGGAGATCGGCGCCGCACTCGACATCGAGGCGCACGCCTTCCGCCGCACGTTCACCAGTGAGGACATGCGCGAGGGCACGCAAGCCTTCCTGGCCAAGCGGAGGCCCGTTTTCCCGGGAAAGTAACCCCCTACTCACATAGGTGTGGACATGACCGACGCGCATGCGGCACTCCTGCGGGCGCTGCACGACGAGCACGCGCCCGCGCTGTGGCGCTTCGTCGTCCGCCTGACCGGCGACAACCAGCTCGCCCATGACGTCGTCCAGGAGACGCTGCTACGAGCCTGGAAGAGTCCGGAGGTCTTCCACAAGGGTGAGACGGCGTCGCGCGCCTGGCTGTACACCGTGGCCAGGAACATGGTGATCGACCATAGCCGCAGCGCTCAGGTACGCCGAGAGGTCGGCACCGACCGGCTCCCCGAAACGTCCAGCGCCGACCAGGTAGACGCCACACTTGACGCCTGGCTGGTCACCGACGCCCTCGCGCAGCTGTCGGAGAACCACAGAACTGTCATCGTGCGCACCTATTATGGCGGCGAATCCGTCGCCGAACTCGCCGACAAGCTCGACCTGCCGCCTGGCACGGTGAAGTCGAGACTGCACTACGCTCTCAGGGCCCTGCGACTCGCGCTGCAGGAAAGGGGGGTTACCACCCATTGATGTCCTCAACGGATCCGTACGCCGAATGGGACGCGGCGTACATCTTCGGGGCCCTGTCACCCCGCGAACGACTCGAGTACGAAGAGCACCTGAGCGGATGCGCCGCCTGCTCGAAGGCGGTCGCCTCGCTCGCCGGCATACCCGGCATCCTCTCGGCCGTCCCCGCGGATCGCGCCCTGCAGCCGCCGCACGCCGACCCCTCGCCTGCCGAGGTGTCGGCGAGTCTGCTGCCCGAGCTGATGGCCGCCAGCCGGCGGGCCCGGCGGTGGGGCCGGATACGTGCCGGCGCGCTCGCCATCGCGGCGGCTCTTGCCGGGGTGATGGCCTCCCCGCTCCTGCCCGAGCGGCAGGAGGCCGCCCTGCCGATGCTGCAGACGATCCCCAGCCCTGTCACCGCCGAGGTGCGCGTCATCCAGGAACCCTGGGGCACCCGAGTGGAGGTGACCTGCCGTTACGCCGCGCCCGCCCACCCGGCCCCGCCCAAGACGTTCGAGTACGCCATGTACGTCACCGACCTCCTGGGCAGCAGCACCAGGCTGGCCACCTGGATGGCGTCGCCCGACACGACGACCATGCCCGTCGGCACGACCGGGCTGACCAAGAAGCAGATCAGGAGCATCGACGTCCGGCTGACCAAGGACGGGCGCATCCTGCTCGACAGGCACCTGTAGCAGCCGACACCGCGCGGAATCAGGCGCGTTTGGCCTTGCGCCAGGAGCGGTCGTAGAGCGTGGCGCTGTCGAGGGTTGAGGGGCCGCCCTCGTCGCCCAGCGTAGGACCGTCGACCGTTTTGCGGCTGGACATGAAGCGGTGTTTGCCGGTGGAGTCGATTCCCAGATAAATGCCGACGTGGTCGAGGGCTGTGCCGTCGTCCGTGCTGGCATCCCAGAACAGCAGGTCGCCCGTCTGCAGATCCGCGTAGGAGGTGGGTTTGGCCGTGCCACCGTCGATCACAGTGACCCCTGGGGCGTTCTCGTCGGCCATTTGTACGGCTCGGCGGGGAAGGGCGGACTTGCTCAGCGTGCCGCCGATGCCCAGGGGGTAGCCCCCGCGGTAGCCAAGGACCATTCTGACGAAACCGGAACAGTCCAGCGATTCCTTCTGCCGGGCTTCCGGGGGATCGATCCTGTCGTCGTAGGTCCATGCGAGGCCGAGGTAGTCGTTGAAGTCTGAGCCCTCTTCCCGGGTGCCGTCCGGGAGCAAGGGACCGTAGTGGGCGTCGCCTGCGTAGCGCAGGCCGTCGCGGACCTTGGCAGGGGCGTCCGCGAGGTACTGCGTGGCGATGTCCAGCAGATCCTCGTCGGTCCTGGCGATGTTCTCCGCCGGCCATGAGGCCGCCCATGGCGCCGAGGGTGACCACGGGCCGGGTAGCAGGCGGACCCAGGCCCGGGTCGAGACGGTCGCCTCGGTGGTCGGCTCGGCGAACTTGCGTTGCGGGCCGTAGGTGACGGCGGTTCGGGCGCCTTCTGTGAGGACAGCGCCGACCCGGCCTTGGCTGTAGTAGAGGCTCTGGCCGGATTTGCCGGAGGTGTAACCAGTGAAGGACTGGCCCGGCGAGCAGGCGGTGGCGTCGGCGAACAGGGTGGTGAAGGAGGCGAATCCTTCTTTCAGCGGGCGGCGGTCCTGCCAGACCGGTGCCCCGGCCAGGGGATCGGCATGGTGGTGCCACCACATCCGGCCGGACGCGTCGAGCGCGTAGATGACTCCTGCCCCGGCGCCGGACGGGCTGCGGCGAGCCTCCCAGCCCTCGCCGGTGACCAGTCCCGTGCCCGGGCCGAAGGCGGTGCCGCCTGCGACCGGGTCGGTGTGGTCGTACCAGCGGACGTGTCCCTTGGTGTTCACGCCGTACAGCGTGCCGTCGCGGCCGGTCATCAGGGTGGTGATCGACGTCCAGCCCGAGCGGATGACCTTGCCGCTTCCCGGCGCCCACTGGGCCGCGCCGGTTGTCGGCGAAAGGTGGCGGTACCAGTGCAGGTCTCCGGCCTTGTCGAGGGCGTAGATGACCCCGGCGCCGGCCGACACGATGTCCACGAAGTCGCCCCAGCCGTGGCCGATGACCGTGCGCTCGCCGGGAGCCCAGCCGCGCTCTCCGGTCGCCGGATCCAGGTGTCGGTACCATTTCAGGTCTCCGTCGCCGTCGACCGCGTAGATCACGCCGTTGCCGCCGGAGAACACCTTGGCCAGCGTGTTCCAGCCGTAGCCGATCTCCTTGCCGCTGTCGGCGGCCCAGGAATCCTCGCCGGAGGCGCCGGCGCGGTGGCCGTACCAGCGCAGTTTTCCCTCAGCATCGATGCCGTACACCGGTACGACCGCCGAGCAGGTCAGGGCGGAGGCGGCCAGAGCCGGGCGCGGATCGGCTGCGGAGAGAAGGGAGGCTCCGACGATTCCGGCGGTCAGGAGGGCCAGTTGCGTACGGAGCATGTCCACGACCTTCTTTCGATCTCACGCCGAGACGGATCGCGCCCCCGTCGACGCCGCGGGCCTGATCGTAGGAAAAATGATCTCATGGATGTCGCTCTTCCCGCCGCGGCAGTCGGCACAGCTGTGCACACACGCCACGGCCGCGGATGTCCATCGCTGTTCCTGATCATCAGGACGCCGGCATCGGCCCTGCAGTACTCTCTCAGCGTTTGATCTTGAGGGTAGGCGCGAGCTCTGGCCACAGCGGCGATGGCCGGCGGTCGAGTGCGCCAAGGCTGGCCGAACCTGGAGGAGAACAGGAATGCGAAGAACCTGGCCGGTGGCGCTGGTGGCCCTCGCCACGGTCGTCATGGGCGGCGCGACGCCGGCGAGTGGCGACGCGGTCGATTCGGCAACCGCGACGGCGACGGCAGCGGTCTGCGGCAGCTCGTCGCTGAACGGCCCGACCACACCGCCCTCCGGCGCGGTCGTGGTCCCTGCGGGCGACAACAGCGGTGTGGACTTTCGCAAGGCGAACACCACGTACTACTTCGAGACCGGCACGCACACGCTGGGCACCGACAAGTACTCCCAGATCATGCCCGGCAACGGCGCGACGTTCGTCGGCGCGCCCGGCGCGGTACTGGACGGGCAGCGGCTGAACCTGTTCGCGTTCACTCAGCAGGCGACCGGCGTCACGATCCGGTACCTGACCATCACCGGGTTCGTCGCGCCGAAGGATCAGGGTGTGGTCAACCACGACTCCGGCGACGGCTGGGTCGTGGAGCACAACACGATCCGCAACAACGCCGGCGCGGGGCTGATGGCCGGGGCCACGAACAAGATCCGTGGTAACTGCTTCAAGGACAACGGGCAGTACGGCCTGAACGCGTACAAGGGCGGCAACACCATCACCGGCCTGGTCGTGGCGGACAACGAGTTCACCGGCAACAACACCGATGACTGGGAGCACCAGGAACCTGGGTGCGGATGTACCGGTGGCATGAAGTTCTGGGCGGTGAACGGTGCCGACGTGACCGGCAACTGGGTCCACGGCAACCACGGGCCGGGCATCTGGGCGGACACCAACAACAACGACTTCCTCATCGAGGGCAACCTCATCGAGGACAACGAGTCGCTCGCGATCTTCTACGAGATCAGCTACAACGTCGTGATCCGGAACAACACCATCCGCCGCAACGCCTGGGCCTCCGGTGCCGAGCGGGCGGCGAAGGGCGACCCGTTCCCCGAAGCGGCGATCTACCTGTCCGAGGCGGACGGTGAGCCCCGCCTGAAGGCGCGGACCAGCAAGATCGAGATCACCGGCAACCTGCTCGAGAACAACTGGGGCGGGATCACCGCGTGGGCGAACGCCGACCGGTTCTGCAACAGCCCGGCCTCGACGACCAGAGACTGCACGCTGATCGTCGGACCGACCAACACGTCACAGTGCTCGGCTCCTGCCATCGCCGGCGAGCCGCTCTACACCGACTGCCGCTGGTGGACGAAGAACGTCGACATCCACCACAACACGTTCGCCTTCGACCCCAGTGCCGTCAAGGGCGGCTGCCCGACGCAGTACTGCGGGCACATGGCCCTGCTGTCCAACTGGGGTACGTACCCGGACTGGTCCCCGTACAAGGGCGCCGTGATCCAGCAGTCGATCGTCCACGGGTCGCACAACTCCTGGCACGACAACACCTACACGGGACCGTGGCAGTTCAGGGTCTCCGACATGGGCAATCGCATCGTGCCCGGGCTGTGGGTCGGCCCCCAGTACGGCCAGGACGCCGGCAGCACGTTCGACGGCGGCACGCCCGCCCCGCCGGCGGTCACCGAGCAGGACTTCGAGTCCGGCTCGACGACCTCGCCCTACACCCCGTGGTACGGGGCCGGCGTGGCGCACCAGACCGGCGGCGCGCATGGTGGCACGGGCTCGCTGCAGATGACCAGCGCCCAGGCGTCCGGCAGCGCGGTGGCGCTTGACAACTTCCCCGGATACAGCGGCGTGGTCGCCGGTACGAGCTACCACGTGTCGCTGTGGTACCGGGAGGCCGTGGCGACCATGCCTGCCGTCACGTGGAACGTGCGGTGGCGCGACGAGTCCGGCACAGTGCTGCGTACTGACGCCATCTCCCTGGCTCGGAAGACCGCCTGGACCGAAGCGGCCGGCACGTTCACCGCGCCCGCGGGCACGACCCGCGTCGACTGGACCTTTGTCTGGAACGCGAGCAGCGCCGGACCCGCGTTCCAGATCGATGATGTGGCGGTCCGTCCCGGGGCAGCTTAGGCGCCGGCGGCCTCCACGTTGCTCCAGATATCTGCTGATTTCAGTGGTTTGCAAGTGACACACTGCAGACTCTCCTCACCAACCACGCTGCCGTCGGCGTGGACGGCATGAAGGGAAGACATCATGCAGCTAGGCAAGAAGGTCACTGCCATGGCCGCTTGCGTCTTTGTGGCGAGCGGGGTGCTGGCTACGGCGTCTCCCGTAGCAGCTGTTGCGGCTACATCGGCTACTGCGGAGGCAAGTCACGCACGTTACTATTACGGTGCCATCGCTGTGGCGCCGAACGGCCGTAACGGCAGATCCTGGGACTATGGGACGCTGGCCGGCGCCAAACGGCGGGCACTGAAAGAATGCGGCCGCTCCAGCTGCAAAGTCCTTGTCACCTTCGTCAACGGGTGTGGCGCTGTCGCCTACAACGCCAGGAGAAACGTCTATTGGGGCGGCCGGGGGAGCACGCCCGCCAGGGCTAAGAGGAACGCCATAGCCAACGCGGGCGGCGGTCGCTGGATCGTCTATCAGTGCACCACGAGATAACGCCGGCACGGCAGTGGACCGTGTGTGAGGGCGGAGTAGGCGGACGTGCCACCGCCTGCTCCGTCCCGATCCGGGTTCCCCGCGCTCCGGCGGAGCTAGAGAAGCCCTCTGGAGGTGAACGCGGCACGTACGGCTGTCGCGGCAGGCTCGCCGCCGTGCCGCCGTGCCGCGTTCACCGTGGCCTCGGCCGCCGCCTTGAACGTGGTGTCCTTGGCGAAGTCGAACTGCGCGTCGATGATGACCGTGCTGCCCAGCGTGTCACCAAGCCTGCCGCGGATGTCGTACAGGGCTGATGACCAGATCTCGCCGTCCGCGTGCACCTCGCCGACCAGGTCCTCGGGGTAGTGCTTGGTGCCGTCCAGTCGGCGCAGGCAGTGCGGGGCCCTTGACGTGTAGGAGACCGAGTCCCAGTCGGCCACGCATGCCTCGGGCGTCCGCGTGGGTACGCCGGTCTTCCAGCTGCTGACGGCCACGGCGAGGTAGTCGCCGAAGGCCTCACCGATCGCGCCCGACTCCAGGGTCGTGCCGAAGCCGGTCACCTGGCCGTCCTGCACCGAGTGGCCGTACTCATGGACGATCACCTCGCCGTCCTCGGCGTCGTCCACGCCTCCCTTGCCGAGGGTGATGTTGGCCTTGTCGTCCCTGAAGAAGGAGTTGTCGCCGCCGTACTGGTTGATCCGCAGCTCGATCTGGCGCTGGTTCACCGGGCGCAGCCGGGAGCCGAAGCCCAGTGACTGGATGTACTGCTGGGCGGTGGTGACCCAGTAGTAGCCCATGACCTGCTCGAACTGGTCACTGTCGCGATGCCAGGCCGGGAAGGCTCCGTTCACTGCCTCGGCGGCCTTGCCGGTCTCGCTCTTGACCCTGACGTAGCGCCCGGTGAGAGTGCCGGAGCTGTCCAGGCCGGTGAGGGTGACGGTGCGGTACGCCGGGGCGAAGGCCGCGCCGTCGCGGTCGTGGTCGTCGGCGAGGGACTCGTCGCCCGTGCCCTGGACCGCGTTGGGGTAGAAGACGGTGGCGGTCGGATCGGTCGTGGCCTGGGCGGTGCCCGGCGCGAGGAGCGCCGTGATGGTGCCGACCGCCAGGCAGGCCGCAGTCAAACGACGTTGGGGGGTGCTCACCGTAGATCCTCCAATTAGTGGGATTCGGTGAACTTACGGGATTTATGATCCTTTTGTCACCCCCTGTGTCGGTACGGCAACGTATGTCCCTCGTCCTGATCGCATCGACTCCCCGCTTAGGGACACGGCGCCGCGGGAATGGCACCTTCTGGCCTATGGGGCGCCGAAGGGAAGGCACTCCTCCTGGCCGGCCGGATGTACTGCCCCCGGCGTGCCACCCGATGTGACAGGAGGCTTCCCCGTGAACCCCACCATGTCCGTGAGCGAAGCCGGGCTAACGTTCGCCAGGCCCGCCGCGTACACCGACGAGACCCGCCTGCACGAGGCACTCGCGCTGCTGCGCCGTGAATCCCCCGTCCACCGCGTGGAGGTCCCGGGATACAACCCGTTCTGGGCGGTCACCCGCCACGCCGACGTGCTGGAGATCGAGCGGGACCACACCCTGTGGCTCAGCGCCCCGCGCCCCGTGCTGAGGACCGCGGACCTCGACGCCGCACTCGAAACGCGCCGGGCGCGGGGGACCGCGCTCAGGAGCATCGTCCACATGGACGATCCGGAGCACCGCGTCCTGCGCGCCGTCGGGGCCGACTGGTTCCGCCCCAAGGCCATGCGCGCCCTGGAGGTGCGGGTCCGAGAGCTCGCCCGCCTGCACGTGGACCGGATGGCAGAGTACGGAGGCGCGTGCGACTTCGCCCGCCAGGTCGCCGTGCACTATCCGCTCTACGTCATCCTCACCCTGCTGGGCCTGCCCGAGTCGGACTTCCCCCGCATGTTGCTGCTCACGCAGGAGCTGTTCGGCCAGCACGACGAGGAGACCGGGCGCGGCGGCAGCCCGCAGGGCCACACCTCCGTGCTGGACGACCTCTTCGCCTACTTCCACGAGCTGACGGCCGAGCGCAGGGCCAGGCCGACCGGCGACCTCGCCTCGGAGATCGCGGGCGCCCGCATCGACGGCCGGCCGCTGGACGACAACACCGCCGCCTCCTACTACATCCTCATCGCCACGGCCGGGCACGACACCACCAGCTCCACCATCGCGGGCGGCCTGGAGGCGCTCATCCGGCACCCGGACGAGCTGCGGCGACTGCGGGACGACCCGGGCCTGCTGCCGACGGCCGTCGAGGAGATGATCCGGTGGGTGAGCCCGGTGAAGCAGTTCATGCGCACCGCCTCCGCTGACACCCAGGTCAACGGCACGCCCATCAGGAAGGGCGAGTCTGTGCTGCTGTCGTACCCGTCGGCCAACAGGGACGAGCAGGTCTTCGCCGACCCGTTCCGCTTCGACGTCGGCCGCGACCCCAACAGGCACCTGGCCTTCGGCTCCGGCGTCCACTACTGCCTGGGCGCAGCGCTCGCCCGCATGGAGATCCGCGCGCTCTTCGCCGAGCTCGTCCCCAGGCTGGCGAGCGTCGAGCTCGACGGCGAGCCCGTGTGGACCGCCACCACATTCGTCGGCGGACTCAAACGGCTCCCCATCCGCTACGTCATGAAGGACGGCTGAGCGTTCCGACTCGGCGAGACGGCCGACTGCGTGGACCGGCCGTCCGGATCCTTTCCGCGTCGTCAGCCACCGGGCGAGGGCAGCTTCCAGGTGTTCCCGTTGCATACCCGGCCCTGATAGCGATACTGCCGGCCGCTGTCCGACGTGGCGGTGAACCGGTCGCCCTGCGACTGTTCGCAGTAGCCCTCGGGAAGCGCTGTGGCTGTCATACGACCGGGCGGCAACGTGGCGTAGACGGCGTCGTTCCACTTCACCACCACCGTCTCGTCGGTTTCGTTGACGACCCTGAACAGCTCGCCAGGACCGATCTGGCAGGCGGACAGGGTGAGCAGAACCAGGAGTCCCGCCGCTGCCCGCACACGCGCCGGCACGCTCATTCGGATGGCCTCCTAGGGGACGGCCTGACAGGAGCACGGCGCGCTCCTGTCAGGCGGCGTTCACGGTGTCTTGGGGGTGAAGAAGGCCGTGACCGGCACATCGATGAATCGCGGGTACTGATTGCCAGGGAAGTAGTAGCCACGCGTCCAGCAACTCGCCTTCACGGCGCTGGTTCCGACCGTGTAGGCGATGGAGATCTTGCCGGGGTCGTTCAGCGCATACGGCTGGATCCTGGCGCCGTGGACGGTGGCGTACTTGGGGCTGGTCTGCGTCTCCGGCGGCGTGTAGAGATCGATCTGCTGCGTCCCGAATCCCCAGGGAGTCAGGGACGCCACCGCGACGATCTTGCCTGGCGCCTGAGACGCGGGGCGGGCACCCGCGTCACCGCCATGGCCTCGCCCAAGGTGACCAGCTCACCCATCCGTGCCCCTTCGCCCGACGATCTCGATCAGCCGCCTGGCGCGGGCGGCCAGCGCTGCCATGTCACCGTCCGCGCAGGCGTCGCCCAACAGCGGCGAGCCCATCCCCACGGCCCGCGCCCCCGCCCGCAGGTAGCCGGGCACGTCCTCGATGCGGATGCCCCCCGTCGGCACCAGCGGGATCTGCGGCAACGGGGCCCGCACGTCCTTGACGTAGCCGGGGCCGCCCGCCGCACCTGCGGGAAAGACCTTGACCATGGCGGCCCCTTGCGACCACGCCTGCACGATCTCCGTCGGCGTGAACGCCCCCGGCAGGACGGGGACGCCAAGCCGCCGCCCTTCCGCGATCACCTCGGGCAGCACAGCCGGTGTGATCAGGTATCCGGCGCCGGCGTCCACGGCCTGGCGCGCCGAGGCCGCGTCGAGCACGGTGCCGGCCCCGACCGCCACTCCCTGGAGCCCGCCCCCGGCCGCCCATCGGATGGCCTCGGCCGCGCCGGGAGTCGTCATGGTGATCTCCATCGCGCGGACGCCGGTGCCGGCGAGGGTCTCCAGCGCGGAGCTGAGGTGGCGGGATTCGGCGGCTCTGATGATGGCGATGACGGGCAGAGCGGCCAGCGCCTCGTCCAGTGTGGTCATCGCTCGTCCTCGATGATCATAGTGCGGGGCGCCGGAGTGAGGGTTACCGAGCGCAGCTCCAGGACGGAGCCGCCGGGACAGGCGGTGGGCCGCACCCTGGGAGAGATGAACACGGGCGCGCCCTCGCTGAGCGGCAGCAGCCTCACCTCGATGCCGTGCTCCAGGATCTCCTCGCGGAAGCGGCGCAGCCCGATCTCCCAGGCCGGGCCGTACCAGAACTGGTCGGCCACCAGGCGGCCGCCGACGTAGCCCGGGCCCGCCTGCTTGACCTCCTCCACCTTCGCCTCCGGCCCCTGACCGGCAGGGGCGGGCGCCGGCAGCAGGCCGAACACGCCATCGGTCCGCGTCGCGGAGGCCGGAGCGGGGAAGATCCGCACGTCGGAGGAGCCCTGGCCGTAGACCACCACGCGGCCTTCCTCGATCACCACGGGCCGCTCGCTCAGCACCAGCCGGTGAGCACCCCAGAGCCGCCCCCGGGCTGCGGTCATGGCGCGGGCGGCGTCCAGTACCAGGACGGCCGCGCGTTCCCGCCACTCGGCCGCCGGGTAGCGGCCGTAGTGGAACTCTCCCATGATCGGGAACCCCGGCCTGCCTCGCCGGCTCAAGTGCTGGGAGCTCACGGTGATCGCGTCGGGCTGGTGGGGGAGATCGCCCAGCCGCAGGTGGCCTTCCACGGGCGGGGGAATCTGGCTCGGGACATCGAGTCGTCGCACAGCCGAACAGTAACTATAACTACGGCCCGGCCGGCCGGACGCCCCGGATGTGGTCGGCGCGGCCGTGACACAACCATGACATGGCGCTGACGGAGCGGGGACATGGTCGGCCGACAGTGGTGGGGCTGACCGGCGCCTGTTCCCTGGCGGGAGGTCCGGCTGTCTCCGTGCCACTGAGGGAAGGCTGGTTGATCGTGGCTGAACGCGTACGCGTGGCTGTGCTGGCGGGTGGGCCGTCCGCCGAGCACGAGGTGTCGCTGCAGTCGGCGCAGGCTGTGCTCGACGCTCTGCCGAGAGACCTGTACGAGCCCGTCGCCGTCATCATCGACCGGCAGGGCCGGTGGCCGGTGGAGCTGCGACGCGGTCTGGTGGACGTGGTCTTCCCCGTGCTGCACGGGCCGTTCGGCGAGGACGGCGTCGTCCAGGGCCACCTGGAGACGCTGGGCATCCCGTACGTGGGCTGCGGCGTCATGGCCTCTGCGGTGGCCATGAACAAGGTCGCGATGCGGCGCATGTTCTTGGCGGAGGACATTCCGGTCACCCCGCATGTGTGGTTCACCGAGCACGAATGGCGCACCACCACCGACCACTGGGGGCTGGTGAAGTCGCTCGACTGGCCGATGTACGTCAAACCGGCCAACATGGGCTCCTCCATCGGCATCTCACGTGTCACCTCCATGGAGGAGCTGCGCGCGGGCGTGGATCTGGCGCTGGCCTACGACCGGGTGGTCGTCCTCGAGCAGGGCGTGACCGCGCGCGAGCTCATCTGCGGCGTGCTCGGCGACCATGACACGCCGGAGGCCTCGGTGCCCGGCGAACTCCTCGTGCCCGGCGACTGGCTCGACTATGAGGCCAAGTACCTCAGCCAGGCCGAGATCGCCACCATCCCCGCCGTGCTGCCGGAACGGGTGGCCGAGGACGTGCGCGAGCTCTCCCTGCGCGCCTTCCGGGCGATCGGCGGCTACGGCCTGTCCCGTGTCGACTTCCTCTATGAGGAGGACACGGGACGTCTGTACGTGCTGGAGATCAACACCATGCCCGGCTTCACCTCGCGTTCCGTCTACGCCAGGGCCTGGGGCGCAAGCGGGGTCCCGTACCCGGAACTGCTGCGCCGCCTCATCGACCTCGCGTTCGCCAGGAGCGGTTCATGATCCACATGACGTTGAACGAGATCGCCCGGGTCGTCGGCGCAGACCTGCATGACGTGCGCGATCCGGAGGCGCCGGTGACGGCGCCCTCGGCGGTCGACTCACGCGAGGTGGTGCCCGGCGGCCTGTTCGCCGCGACGGTCGGCGCCCGCGTCGACGGTCACGACTACGCGGCCGGTGCCGTCGCGCGCGGCGCCGTCGCCGTGCTGGCCGCAAGGCCCGTCGGCGTGCCCGCCCTCGTGGTCGAGGACGTCCAGGCGGCGATCGGCCGGCTGGCCAGGCACCTGCTCGACCGCATCAGCCCGACCGTGGTCGGCCTGACCGGCTCCGTGGGCAAGACCACGACCAAGGACCTGCTGGCCCAGGTGCTCGAACGGCACGGGCCGACGGTCGCCACCGACAGGTCGTTCAACAACGAGCTCGGGCTGCCGCTCACCGTGCTGCGTGCCGATGCCACCACCCGATACCTGGTGCTGGAGATGGGTGCGGGCCGCAAGGGCGACCTGACGTACCTGACCGGGCTCGCACCGCCCCAGGTCGGGCTGGTGCTCAATGTCGGCACCGCACATGTGGAGCGGATGGGATCGGGGCCGGCCGACGTGGCCGAGGCCAAAGGGGAGCTGGTCGAGGCGCTTCCGGCGGACGGGTTCGCGCTGCTCAAC
The DNA here is from genome assembly GCF_040654115.1 of Nonomuraea sp. NPDC050786. Lineage (NCBI taxonomy): Bacteria > Bacillati > Actinomycetota > Actinomycetes > Streptosporangiales > Streptosporangiaceae > Nonomuraea > Nonomuraea sp. NPDC050786. Next base: position 127,308 of record NZ_JBFAHJ010000011.1, on the reverse strand, counting down.
GCCGACGATCCGTACGTCATGGGCATGGCCGGCCGCACCAGGGCCCGGATCCTGTTGTACGGCGGGTCGGCGGAGGCGCAGGTGCGAGCCGAAGACGTGCGGATGGACGACCGGGCGCGACCCGCGTTCGCGTTGGTGACGCCCGCCGGCCGCGCCTCGGTCCGGCTCGACCTCATCGGCGAGCACCAGGTGAGCAACGCCCTGGCCGCCGCCGCCGTCGCGACCGCACTCGGCCTGGGCGCCGCCGAGATCGCCGAGGGACTGAACACCGCACGGCGGCGCTCGGCGGGCCGGCTGGAGATCGTCGAACGACCTGACGGCATCACCGTCGTCAACGACGCCTACAACGCCAGCCCCGAATCCATGCGGGCCGGGCTGCGGGCGGTGAAGGCCCTGGCCGGCCCTCGTCGTACCGTCGCCGTGCTCGGCGCGATGGGGCAGCAGGGGGAGGCCTCCCGCGCCCGGCACGCGGAGATGGGCCGGCTCGTCGCCGACCTCCGATTCGACGTGCTGATCGCGGTCGGAGCGGGGGATCCGCTCGCGATGGCGTGGGCGGCGGCGTCCTCGAACCAGGGCGTGGCCGTCCATACCGTCGAGGACGTGGCCGAGGCCATCAGGCTGGCCACCGCCCTTCTCGAGCCGGGGGACGTGGTGTTCGTCAAGGCATCCAGCGAGATCGGGCTCGCTGCCTGCGCCCGTGCGCTGTCCGGCGCCTGACCAGCCTGCCGGCACAAGCCAGAGAAACGGAGTTTCATGCGCACTATCGGTCTCATCGGCGGGCTGAGCTGGGAATCGACGGTGATCTACTACCAGATCATCAACCAGCGGGTACGCGAGCGACTCGGCGGCAGCCATTCCGCCAACAGCCTCATCTGGTCGGTCGACTACACGACCGTCGAGGACCTCATCTTCGCCGACCGCTGGGACGAGGTGAGCACCTTGCTGACTGATGCGGGCGGGAAACTGGAGGATCTCGGCGCCGAGGTCCTGCTCGTCTGCAGCAACACCTTCAGCCGGGTCAGCGACGACGTGGCGCGGGCCGCGAGCGTGCCCGTGCTGCACATCGCCGACGCCGTGGGCGCGGAGGTCCGCGCCAGGGGGATGCGCAAGGTCGGTCTCCTGGGCACCCGCTTCACCATGGAGGAGTCCTTCTACCGGGATCGGCTGGCCGCGCACGGCTTCGACGTGGTCGTCCCGCGGCGTGACCAGCGGGAGCTGGTCCATCGCGTGATCTTCGAGGAGCTGGTGCGCGGGGTGATCCGGGAATCGTCCAGGGACGCGTACGCCCGGATCATCGAGGATCTCGCGGCCGACGGCGCCGAAGGCGTCATCCTCGGCTGCACGGAGATCGAGCTGCTGATCGGCGAGAAGGACAGCGCCATCCCGGTGCTGCCGAGCGCCCGGCTGCACGCGGAGGCGGCGGCCGGCTTCGCGCTGGCCGACTGACGCGCTTGCGGTCGCGGGACCTCCGGCTACATCTGCTGCCCGTTCTCGCTCACGTAGCGCACGCCGGGGTGGGGCAGTCGTCGGGGTGGCGTGCCGCCGCTCTCCGGGCGGTGCTCGAAGTGCCACCACTCGTTGTCGTACATCCGGTAGAGGTCGTAGCGGGCGCCGTGCTCCTCCAGCCAGCGCGCGCCTTCATGGGGGCGTACGTCCAGCGCGATCCCCTTGACGTGGGGAGATTCCGCCGGTGGCAGCACGAGCATTCGTGCCGAGGCCGGGGAGCCGGTGCGGCGCACCTCATCGTCGAACATCCGTTGCTGGACAAGGGGATCGCGGTAACCCGAGGTGAGGCCGATGAGCTGGCCGTGCCGCCAGAGGGCCTCCGTGCGTGCCGCGGTGAACGCCGCCAGGGCGCCGTCGGTGAGCCCGGTGAGGTCCTCGGCGGGGAATCGCATCCATAACGCCCAGCGGCAGGCCAGTTCGCGGGCGCGGCGGGGATGACGGACGAACGCCGCGGGCAGCAGGAGCACGGCGAGCACCAGCGTGGCCGCGGCGAACAGCCGGTCCCGGGGCCGAGGTGGGATGGTGCGTGGTTCGCTCATGACGACTACGATTGGCGCCCAATGTGCGTGCGCCGTCCGCCGCATGTCACCGTTTGCCGACGGCGGCCGGCCAGCTCCCCAGACCGCCGCCGAGCTGGTCAGGCCTCCCGGGTCAGGAACTGGTGGAGGCTCCGGCAGGCCCGGGTCAGCGAGGTCGAACCGCGCTTGTTCGCGTGGGCGGCCACCTCGGGGATCTCTCCCCGCGCGCCGGCCCACGTGGCGATGTCGGTGGCCAGCACGACGGCGTCGATGTGCGGACGCCGGGCCCGCTCGCCCTCTCTCGGGAGGAAGACGGCCAGGAAGTGGCGCAGGATCGTCCACACCTCGGCGTGCGCGCCCTGCCTGGCGGCCAGCTCCAGCGAGGGCAGCGCGGGGCCGGCCTCGTAGCGGGTGCGACGGCCGAGCAGGCCCAGCAGGCGGCCCGTCTCGGCGGCGGGGAGCGCGCCCTTGGCCGCCAGCTGCAGCAGTGAGGGCACCGCGTCGTCGCCCTCCACGGTGAGGAAGTAGGCCAGCACCAGGGCCGTCGCCGGGCCGGGCGCGCCTTCGGCCAGGGTCAGGTTGCGGAGGTCGTCGATCGCGATGTCAGGCCGGTGGAAACGGTCGATCAGGCCGGTCGCCAGATGGGCCGCCGCGAGCTCCCGGTGGTGGGGCATCATGCCGGGCCAGAAGTGACGTGACACGCGATGGAAAGGGCGCGTCTCCGGCACGGTCAGCAGGGCGTCGAGGTCGGCGAGACCGGTGGGCTCCACGGGTTGCCAGCTCACGTTGGCGATGCCGCGCTGGTCGAGGAGATGGTCGTCGTAGGGCACGACACGGGAGCCCAGGTCGAGGGTCCAGGTCAGCTCCACCTCCGGAGGTGGGGGCGCGCCGCGCGCGAACCAGCGGGCCACCGCCGCGGCGGCCGCCGAGCCGATGCCCTTGGCGCGTGCGGCCAGGTCGGGAGCGGGATGGGGCGGGAGGCGCAACAGGGCCTGTGCCACGTCCAGCGGGAGCGGTTCGCAGCCGGAGTCCGCGCACACGGCCAGGCGGTCGAGCAAGGTCCCGGGATCGAGGTGTCCGTCGGCGCGGGTGGGGGTGGCCAGCAGGACCGGGGGCAGGGCGCCGGCCTTCGCCGCGCGCAGGAGTTCGTCGAGGCGGGACAGGAGGAAGGCGTGGGGGCGGGCGCACTGCCGCAGGCTGGGGAGACGGTCCCAGGAGGCGGGCGCAGGTCCCGCCTCCTGGTCGTGGAGATCGGCCTGGAGGTCGACCGTCCGCAGGAACTCCTCCTGCACGTAGTCGGGCAGCTCGTGGAGCGGGACGACCGTGCGGAGGCCCGGGAACAGCTGGAAGGCCGTGGCCGCGAGTTTCACCACGCCGTCGTACAGGGCCTGCCCGAGATCGCCGGACAGGCCGGGGAAAGGCGGCTCCTCGGAGCTCGTCTGCCTGTACGACGGACGCTGCCTCGGCGGACGGGACATGGGCGGCCCCGGATCTTCGCCGGGGTTGACCAGCTCCCTGGCCAGAGCGGTGCACCAGTCACGCGGGGAGTGCCACGTCTCCGCGTCGTAGAGCACCGGCCGCAGATGTTCGCCGAACCGCCGGGCCAGCGTTTCCTTCAGGGCATCCGGGTTCGTATGCGCTTGCCGCGTGACCGCCGCCAGCCACGCCTCGACCTCGATCCAGCCGATCGCCTCCGGCGGGCCGCTCTCCAGGCCGGAGGCGGGGAACGGGCCTGGGACGGTGACCTCGGGCAGGCGGCCGGGGGTGAAGTCGCCGGTCCAGCCCTCGATGAAGCGCTCGAAGAGCTGCCGGGCCGAGGCCGGGGGCAGCAGTTCGGCCGCCTCCAGGATCGGCGCGGGGTCGCTGAGGTGGTCGGCGTGCTCGAGGGTGAGGGTGACCGCGCGGTCGCGCACCTCGTGAGAGGCGTGCGCGTACGCGTTGGTCAGCGCGGTGACGTGGTCGGCCACCCGTTCCGGATGGTGGGCGAGGTCGCGGTCGAGCCAGGTGAGACCCTTCACGGCGAGCTTGGCCTCTTGGCGGAAGGTCATCGCCTCGATGGCCTCGGCGGCGTCCGCCGGGTCGAGCCGCGCCTGGCGCAGCTGCTGCCAGGCCAGCTCGGCCACCGGGGCCGGCGCGGTGGGCAGCAGGCGCAGGTAGTCGCGCAGCCGCCCGGCCGACTCTTCCGGCGTGGGCGCCACGAGCGTGTGCAGCCGGACGAAGAAGCGCAGGTCCTGCGCGTCGCCGCCGAGCAGGAAACGGCGCACGCAGCCGGTGATGATCTGCTCGCGCGGCAGCGTGCCGGCGGCCAGGGCCAGCAAGCGGGACGGCTTCGGGGTGAGCGTCTCGTTGACCAGCGCCCGGCCCGCGCCGGCCGCCTCGAAGATCTTCGGAAGCAGGTGGGGCGTCAGCGGGTCCTTGGCCACGGCTACCGCCGACAACCAGGCCGCCACCAGCGGCTCGTGGTCGGGTGGGGTGGCCTCGACGTCGCGCAGCAGAGCCAAGGCCAGCGGGACGATCCGGTCGTCGGGACGGCGGATGCGGCGCGTGAGCCGTACCGCCAGATCGGCACGCCAGGCCGCCGGGCGACCGGAGAGCGCCTTCACCAGCCGGTGCGGGCTCGGCGCGGCGGACCAGCGGGGATTGAGGTCGCGTTTCAGCAGCCAGGTGGCCGCCCCGGCCGGGCCGGGAATGGTCGCCGCGCCCACCATCATCAGCACCTCGGACAGGCCGGCGACCTGGTCGTCGGCGGTCCAGCCGAAGCCGGCGGCCGGCAGCGGGCTCTCGCGGAGCTCGGCGAGCAGGCCCGGCAGCTCGGCGGCGACGGTGGCCCGCTCAGCGTCGGTGAGCTTCGGCAACCGCAACGCCAGCCCCTCGGCGTCGTGGTTGAGCACGAGATGCCTGATCTCGGTACGGATGCCGTCAGAGGTCATGACGTGGCTCCGGTGAGCTGGGCGTGGAGGCGCTTGCACTCGTGGACGAAGCGGATCGTCCGGCGGCTGCGCGCGAACTCCGCGACGACCGGGATCTCCCCGCGCGCGCCGGTCCAGCGGGCCACGTCGGCGGCGAGGGCGACGAGTTCGGCGTGGGTCACGGTGATGCGCTGCCCCTCGCCCGGCAGCATCCCGGGCAGCAGGGCGCGCAGGATGCGCCACACCTCGTGGTGGCCGCCGGCATCGGCCAGCCCGGTCAGGGCCGCGATGGCGGGGCGCGTCTCCCGCCAGGTGCGGCGGAGCACCAGCGCGAGCTGGCGGCCGATCGCCTCGGCGGGCAGCTCGCCCCTGGCGGCCATGCTCAGGATCAGCGGGATCATGCCGTGCACGCCGCCGGCCAGGAGGAAGGCGAGGATCACCGCCGTGGACTCGCCCATCGGACCCTGGGCGATCTCCAGACCGGTGATCTCCGTCGGAGTCACCCACGAACCCCAGTGGCCGTACAGCAGGAAGGGCAGGAAGTTGACGGCCACGACCTCGCGGTGCGAGGGCAGTATGGCGGGCCATGCCCTGAGCGTGCCGCCGGACTCGTCGGCCCTCCAATCGAACGGCTGGCGCAGCAGCACCTCGTCGATCAGCCGATGGCCGGTCGGGGCCGTCACCCGCAGCACGGGCTGCAGCCTGACCTCGGTGAAGTGCTCCGGTTCGCCGTCGCCGAACTCCACCATGGACGCGTCGACCATGTGGCGCCACACGTGGCCGCACTCGGGGTCGACCAGGCCGTCACCGGCGAGCCAGCGGGCGGCCGAGCGCGCCGCCGCCGAGTCGATCTTGGCGGCCCGGTCGGCCGCGGCCGGTTGGCCGCCCCGGGGCAGCCGCAGCAGCGCCTGCGCCAGGTCGGCAGGGAGTGGCTCCACGCCGGCGGCGGCGCAGGTCTCCAGCCGGTCGATCAGCACGTCGGGGTCGAGGTGGCCGCTCATCCAGGTCGGCGTGGCCAGCAGCACCGGTGGCAGGACGCCGTTGCGGAGGGCCTCGGCGAGTTCCGCGTAGCGGTGCAGCAGGAAGTCGTGGGGCGGGGAGACGTGATCGGGGTGGGGCAGCCGGTTGCGCCGCCGCCACTCGCCATGCTCGGGCAGCTCGTTGGGCATGAAGGAACGCAGCCGGGGCGGGACGAAGACGACGGTCACCTCTACGAGCGGCTCGCCCGGGTTCGGCGGGGGCACCTGCTTCCCCGCCTGCATCGCCGCGATCCGCGCGGGGTCCACGCCGAGCTCGGCCATTTCCTCGTAGGCGCGGTCGAGGATGAACGAGGGCATGGCCTCCACGGAGTCGTCGTACAGGACGCCGGGCCTCGTCCGCGGCGGATGGTGGCGATCCGGCAGCTTGTCGTCGCGGATCTCCTCGTCATCCTCGGGGTCGGTGGGGGAGCCGTTCAGGTGGATCCGGCCCCCGGCGAAGGGGATCTGCCGGTCGCCCTCGTGGGCCACCGCCCCGTCCGGGCCGTCGTCGCTGGTCCAGGTGATGAAGAAGACGCGCATCGGGGCGTCGTCGTCGAGGTAGCGGCCCGGCCGGAAGAAGCCGCCCACGAAGAACCCCCGGGGCGACGGATCCGTGTCGGGCTCCTCGCCACGGGTGAGGGCGCGCACACTCACGGAGTGGTTCCCGGCGTCCCAGAACTTCTCCGGTTTGACCGGCGGGAGCTCCGGCACGCTGCCGGGGGTGACGAGCTCGGCGGAGAGCGCCGACTGCCAGTCGTCGGGGTCGAGGAGCACCTCCCTGGACCGCCAGTAGCCCTGGTCCTGCTCGCCGTGGGGCTTGAGCTGGCGGCGCAGTCGCGCCCGGTCGTCGGCGATCCCGGCGACGAAGGCCGCCAGCCAGCGCTCCCAACCGATCCAGCGCTCGTGGTAGGCGGGGGAGATGGACGGCTCGGGGAAGCGCCGCGCCTCCGGCAGTTCGGGCAGCGGCGGGAACTCCCTCCGCTCCAGCAGGTCCTCGACCGGGCTCTCCCCGCCGAACTGTCCGGCCACCTTCGCGCCCAGGTCGGCGGGGAGGTGGCGGACGCCGTCGAGGATCGCCTCGGCGTGGCCGGCGAACAGATCGGCGTGTTTGAGGGTCAGCTCGACCGCGCGGTTGCGCACGTCGAAGGACTTGTGCGCGTACGCCGTGGTCAGCGCGGTCACGAAGTCGGCGGCGGCCTCGGGCGTGGCCCGGATCGCCTGGTCGAGCCAGCGCAGGCCGGTGGCGGCGAGCTTGGCCTCGGCCCGGAAGGTGAGCGCGTCGACCGCCTCGACCAGGTCTGCGTGGTCGAGCGGCATCGCCGCGCGCACCTGCCCGGCGGCCAGCTCGGCGACCGTGCCCGGAGCCGACGGCAACAACCGCAGGTAGTCGCGGAGCCTCTCGGCCGACTCCTCTGGCGTGGGCGCCACGAGCGTGTGCAGCCGGACGAAGAAACGCAGGTCCTGCGCCTCGCCGCCGCGCAGGAAACGGCTCACGCAACCGTCGAGCACCTGCTCCCTGGGCAGCTTGCGGGCGGCGGCGGCCAGCCAGCGGGTCGGCCGGGGCTCCAGCCGCTCGTCACGGAGGGCGCGGCCCGCGCCGTCGGCGGTGAAGACACGAGGCAGCAGCACGGGGGTCAGCGGGTCACCGGCCACGCTCGGCGCGGCCAGCCAGGCGGCCACCAGCGGGTCGTGGTCGGGCGGCACGGCGCCGGACTCGCGCAGCAGCGCCACGGCCAGCGGCGCGATGCGGTCGGCGGGACGGCGTACCCGCTGGGCCAGCCGTACCGCGACATCGCGACGCCACTCCAGCGGGCGGGCGGCCGCCACCCGGCACACCTGGGCGACGTCGGGGTCCTCGGCCCAGCGGCGGTTGACGTCGCGGCTCGTCATCCACGTCACGGCGGCCGCGGGGCCGGTGATGACGCCGACACCGGTCAGCAGCAGCGCGCCGGCCAGTTCGTCGAGCAGGTCGCCGACCTCCCAGGAGACCAGCTCCTCGAAGTCGTCGGGATGCTCGGCGCGCACCTGCTCGGTGCGCGTGCGGCGCAGCTCCTTGACGAGGCCGGGCAACCGCCCGCCGAGCTCGGCGCGCTCCTCCTCGGTGAGCGTGACCAGCCGGTCGGCCAGGCGGGTGACCCGCTTGCGAGTGATCAGGTCGCAGATCTCCGTCCAGAGGGTCATCGGGAGACCTCCACGGCGGCGCGGGCGACGATCCGGGCGGCCAGCACGTGTTTGCACGGCCCGCGGGAGCCGCGATGGTCCCACCACCACTCGCAGGTGCAGGAGCCGTCGGCCAGCGAGACCCGGCGCGCGCCGCCCGAGGTGTGGACGGTGGCCGACTCGCCTTCGAGGCGCACGGCGCCCGCGTCGACGAGCTTGCGCGCCTTGGCCAGCCGGGGGTTGAGCAGGATCACGTTGTCCTTGTCATAGGGCAGCTCACGGTGGAAGTGGGCGGCCTCCGACAGGTCGTAGCCGACCCGCCCGGCGACGCCGAGCTGCGTCAGCGCGGCCCGCACCCGGTCGGCGGGGATGCCCGCTCGGTCGGCCAGCAGGCCGATCTCGATCTCGGGCTCGAAGTTGAGCAGCATGCCGACTACGTCGGCGTCGTTCTCGGCCTCGTCGGTGGCCAGGTCGTCGAGCACCGCGCCCTCGCCGGAGAAGCCGCGCCAGCGCTCGGGCGAGAGGGTCAGCGTGTAGCGCATGCCAGGAAGCTCCAGCTCCCAGGCGCTGGAGGCGGCGTCGGCCGGGCCGTACACCCGGAGGGACTTCGCGAAGCGAAGCAGCGGCAGGAGGGTGCCGAGCCGGTTGGGGCCGGCGAGCTGGACCGAGCCCGGAACCTGACGGTCGGAGAGCTTCAGGTCACGCCCCGCCTGCGCCACCCACACCGTGCCCCTCTTGGGCAGCCCGCGCAGGAACCGCACCGCCGCCATGCCGGTCAGCTCGCCGCGCTGGTCCATGCCCGAGGCGATGACCTGCACCTCGGCGAATCCGCGTAACCAGCGCTCGGGCAGCGGCACCTTCTTCTCCACCACCGCCCCGTCCATCGTGGTCACGACCAGTTCGTCGAGGCCCACCCCGAGGTGCAACGGGTCACGCGCGCCGATGCGCGCCAGCGCCTCCCGGAGCGGCGCGTTCACGTCGACGTTGGTGGTGCCCCGGTCGAACACCTCACCGTCGAGCGCGCCCTGCAGCAGGTCGAGCCGGGCGTACACCCCGCCACAGGCCGAGAACGACTCGAACCGCAACCGATCTCCGTTGCACGTCACCACCGGGTCCCGCACCCAGCCGGGGCGCGCCTGCGGTTGGTGGTAGCGGGCCAGCGCCACATCGGCGACGCCGAGCAGGCACGCCGCGGCGGGGGCCGCCTGGGTCACCACGCCGCTGAAGAACCGGGGGGCCACGGCGGGGCCGGACAGGGCACGTCCGCCGGAGGTCGCCAATCCGAGACGACCGTCGACGAGGGAGGAGGGCGCGGCGTACGTGTACGCCTGCGTCGCTGAAGTCATGGCCGGGACAATAGATCGCCCCACCGACAAACCGCCGGGGCTGCGTTGTGCGCTCCTTGTGACGAACCTGGGGGTTTCGACTGTGGCGGGTTAAGATCCATTTGTGACGGTTCACGACCGAAGCGCCTTCATCATCGGAGGCACGGGGCAGATCGGCCGGGCCACCGCCGCCCGGCTCACCGCGGCCGGGTACGCGGTGACCCTCGGGCACCGCCGGCTCCGTCCGGACGCCGCGGTGCCGGACGGGGCGGTGTCGGTCCAGGTCGACCGGAACGACACCGAGGCGCTGCTCCATGCCCTCGACGGCCACGATCTGGTCGTGGACACCGTCGCGTTCGCCCCGCACCACGGTGCGCAGCTCGCCCAGCTGGCCGGCCGCGTCGGCTCGCTGGTGGTCATCTCGACGGGAGCGGTCTACCAGGCTCCCGGCCTGCCGGTGCCGATCCCGGAGACGTGGCCGACGGTCGAGCGCGACACCCACGACTATGCGGCGGGGAAGGCGGCGCTGGAGCGCCTCCTGCTGGCGACGCCCGGCCTGCCGGTCAGCATCCTGCGGACGGGCGTGCTGCACGGCCCGTACGGCACCTCGCTGGATCACTGGTCCTTCATCAAGCGCGCGCTGGACAAGCGGCCGCACGTCGTGCTCGCCCAGGACGGGCGGAGCCGCTTCCCCACCTCGGCGGTCGCGAACGTCGCCGAGCTCATCCATCTGTGCGCGCAGCACCCGGCGGCCCGGGTCCTCAACGTCGCCGATGACCCGCTGACCGTCGCCGAGATCGGCGCCAGGATCTTCGCGGTCATGGGCCATGAGGCGGAGATCGTCACCTTCCCGGGCCCGTCGCGCCCCGACGGCCTGGGCTTCAATCCGTGGAATGTGCCGGAGCCGATCGTGTTCAGCATGGACAGAGCCCGTGCCGAGCTCGGGTACCGCCATGCCGTCTCCTACGACGACGCGCTGCGCCAGGACATCGAATGGGCGGTCGCCGCCGTCGCCGAAGCGGAGGCGGGCGGCGGAGGGTGGCAGGATGTCTTCCCTGATCTGATCGCTCGCCACGGCCCCGCCGTCTGGTTCCCCTATGCGGCCGAGGACGCCTATGTCGCCGGCGCGTAGGCGCCGCTACCAGGCGACAGGCATCGCGTGCAGCCCGAAGAACGGGGCATCGTCGGCGAAGGGCAACTGCTCAAACCCGACCGCCAGGCGCAGCGTCGGTATCCGGGTCAGCAGGGTGCCGACGGCGATCTGGAGCTCGGCGCGGGCGAGGTTGCGGCCGATGCACTGGTGCACCCCGTAGCCGAAGGCGACGTGGTGGTGGTCGGAGCGGCGGATGTCGAACTCGTCGGGGTTCTCGAACGCCAGCTCATCGCGGTTGGCGGAGGCGGCCAGCACCGTCAGGCGATCACCGGCGCGGATCCGCGCGGAGCCGATCTCCAGGTCGTCGGCCGCGATCCGGTCGAAGCTGACCCAGTCCTGCACCGAGTGGAAGCGCAGCATCTCCTCGATCGCACCCGGCAGCAGGCTCGAGTCGGCGCGCAGCGCGGCAAGCTGCGCCGGGTGCCGCAGCAGCGTGAGTACGCCCAGCGAGATCGTGTTCGCCGGCGAGTCGTAACCCGCGAGCAGCATGAGAAAACCCATGTTGATCAGCTCGTCCGTGGTCAGCTCGCCGGTGGGCAGGTGCCTGGCGGCCAGCCGCCGGATCATTCCCTTGTGCGGTTCACGCTCCGCGCCGCGGATGAGTTCCCGCAGATAGCCGCGAACGTCGCTGGACGCCCGGGCCGCCACACTCGGGTCCATGCTCGTCACTGACAGCATCCGCAGCCGTGACTCGAAGAAGTCGTGATCGCCGGCCGGGACGCCGAACAACTCGCAGAGGACCCGCGACGGGACCCGGCGCGCGTACATACCGACGAGGTCGGCGGGGGCCCCGGCCGCCAGCAACTCGTCGATGGCGGTATCGGCGATGCGCTGGAGAGCCGGCCGCATGGCGTCCATCGGACGGGCGCCGAGCTCCGAGATCAGCAACCGCCGGAACCGGCTGTGCTCCGGTGGATCCATGTCGACGAAGAAGCCGTCGTCGGGACGATCGTCGTCGGGTCCGCGAGGCCGTTCGGGGCGTCCGGTGTTCGAGCTGATCCTCGGGTCACTGAGGATCTGCCGCGCCTCGGCGTGGCGGGTGACCGCCCAGACCGGTGCGCCGTTGGGCAGGGTGGCTCGGACGATCGGCGCGGTGGCACGCATCCGCTGATACTCGTCGGGCGGTGCGAGCGGGCAGCTCCGCTCCATGGGGAAGGTGGGCGTCGGGGTTGTGTCCTGCTCGGATGTCGTCATTGCGCTTCCCCGTTCGAGCCGGATACCGTCCCGGGCGCGGTCATGCTTGTCGTGTGTCGGCAGATGCGGGTGATCAGGTAGTGCCGATGCTAAATCGGGTGGATCAAGGATTGCTAGTGGTGGCATTTTCCGGATTTGTCATGCATAATCCGCTTCCCGGATGGACTTCTCCCCCGTGGGAAGTCCGTCCGGTCGTTAGAGAGCGGGCTCAGGGGGCGATCCGATAGGCGCGGATCACCTGACAGGTGGCGCCGTCGTCGTAGGACACCTCGACCGAAAGCTCGCGGACCGAACCGGACCACCGGCAGTGGCAGTGCCGCCGTCCCGCCGGCCTCGCCCGCGGCGGAGCGGAAGGTCCACGTGACCGAGGTACGGGTGGACAGCGGGAAGGCGTCGCCGCGTTCGGTCTCGGCAGCCAGCCGGTAGGCCGAGTCCGCGGGCGGCACCTCGATGTCTCCGGACAGGGCAGGCAGGTCGGCCAGGACCGCCAGGCCCGGTAGAGGGCGACGTGTGCCTTCGTGGCCGAGGAGTGTCCGCTGTGCCCGGCCCCGTCGCCGTGGAAGGACGACTGCGCGACGTCGATCACGTCTCCCGTGCGGGTGAAGACGGGTTCGTCCTGGTCGGTGCCGAGGGCACGGTCCGAAGACCCCGCGGTTCCACTTCTCGTCGTAGGTGCGCCCCACCCGGTACCGCGTCGCGGAGGAGGTCAGGACCGCCCCCGCGTCGGAGCCGGGCCGATGACCCCGCTCCGGCGGTGATAGGCCGCGCGGCCGGCTCACATCGGCGCGCGTGCTCCAAGGCGACAACGAAGGGCCCGTGCAGGCGCCCGACTGGACGACGGCCGCGTGACGACCATAGAGCTACGGCTTCGGCAGGTGTGGGGCGGAGTCCTGGATGGCGTCGATCAGCGCGACGGTGGCGGGCGGGTCGGGTGGATCGCCGTAGGTGACGGCGTAGAGCCGGCGGGTGGCGCCGGTGAGCTCGGTGGTGTGGATGTCGGGTCGGCGGTGGGCTTGTAGCGCGAGGCCGGGCAGGGTGGTGACGCCTTTGCCGGCGGCGACGAGGGCCTGCACGACGACCATGTCGTCGCTGAGTGATGCGATGCGTGGCGTGAAGCCTTCTTGCCGGCACAGCGCGACCAGCTCGTTCTGGCAGCGTTCGCAGCCGCCGATCCATGCGGAGTGGCGATGGTTCGCGATGCTGTCGCCGGGTCGCCGGCTTACGAGGTAGATCGGGTCGTCGCCGATGTGGACGAGGCGGAATCCCTCCTCCTCTTCCTCGACCGGGGCGCCGGCGTACCGGAAGATGAGTGCGACGTCGACCTCGCCGCCGCGCAGCATGTGCAGCGCTTCCACCGGGTGACGGTCGATCAGGATCAGCTCGAGTCCCGGGTGGGCCTGGTCCAAGGTGGCGGCTGCCTTCGGCACGATCGTGCTCAGCACGGACGCGTTGGCGGCGAGGCGTACCCGTCCCGTCCGCAACCCGACCTGCGCGGCCAGCTCGTTGGTCGCCGCGTCGACCCGTCCCACGATCTCGGTGGCCCGGTTGGCCAGCAGCTCGCCCTCAGGGGTCAGCCGGATCCCACGGCCTACCCGCTGGACGAGCTTGACACCGGTGGCCGCTTCCAGGCGGGACAGGTGATGACTCACCGACGGCTGCGAGTAGTGCAACTCTCTCGCCGCCTCGGTCACGGACCCGTGTCGCGCCACTGCGGCCAGCACTCTGAGATGGACCAGGTTCAGCATTTATCAAGAATATCTATGTGATCTTCGAAGAATTGGCATTAGACGTCATATATACCTTCGGTCATGCTCTCTGGTGTGGGCGCCGGACGTCGGCGCCGAGCCGATTGAGGAGGCATGATGAGCAAGCTCCGGTGTCACATCTCGATCTCGCTGGACGGTTTCGTTGCCGGCCCGAACCAGAGCGAGGAGAACCCGCTCGGAGAGGGTGGCGAGCGGCTCCACGACTGGGTGGCCGCGCTGGCCGCCTTTCGCCGCGCCCACGGTGAGCAGGGCGGCGAGGTGAACGCGAGCACACCGGTGTTCGAGGAGGCGCTGGAGAACATCGGCGCCGGGGTGATGGGCAGGAACATGTTCGGTCCCATCGGCGGTGGCGCCTGGGGCGACGAGCAGTGGAAGGGCTGGTGGGGTGAGAACCCGCCCTACCACTACCCCGTGTTCGTCCTCACCCATCACTCGCGCGATCCGGTGGAGATGGAGGGAGGGACCACGTACCACTTCGTCACCGACGGGATCGAGTCGGCGCTCGAGCAGGCGAAGAAGGCCGCAGGCGGCAAGGACGTCATGCTGTGGGGCGGCGGCCACGTCGCTCGGCAGTACCTGGCAGCAGGACTGCTGGACGAGCTCGAGCTGCACGTCGTTCCGGTGCTGCTCGGGGGCGGTTCTCGCCTCCTCGACGACCTCGGGGACGCGGATGTGCGACTCGAGCAGGTCCGGGCCGTGGAGGCGCCCGGCGTCACCCACCTCAAGTACCGGATCCTGCCGGGTGCCTCTCTGTCATGATCGTCGTAGCGACGCCATAGGGATCGGTTGCCGGTCAGGCACGCGACAGGGGCACCCCCTGGTGGTTGAGATAGACCACGATGCGGTACGCGCCGTCCGCGTCCCGATGCAGCACGTAGGACGAGGCCAGGCGGGCGGGGTCGCCGCCGTCGGTGCGGTGCGCCGTCCACGTGGTGCGGGCGAGCACGTAATGGTCGTCCAGTTCCTCATGGGTCAGGGAGTCCAGCACGGCCGGGCCGATGCCGGCGTCGGCGAACATCTTCGCCCGTCCGGGCAGGGCCTGGAGGAACGCCGGGCGGGGGACGGGCCGGGCGCCCGCGGCGTCCCCCGCCAGGAACGCCTCGGCGAAGCAGCCGGTCAGGGCGTCCGTGTCGAGGGTGTCGCCGGCCCGGGCGAACACGTCGAAGAAGCGGCGCAGTACGCCGGCGTCGTGTGGGGTTTCCGGCATGGAAGGCGTTCCTTTCGTCATTCCAGGAACGCCGATGCTAAACGCGAATCGCCACCTTTGCCACTTATCATAGCGGGTTGAAATTAATTCCGGATCATAAATTCATAACAGCATCGCATTGTCTGTGGAGAGGTATGAATCGTCATTTCTTCCCTCCGGACCAGCGCCCGGCTGATGGGACGCGATCGGCGGTCGAGCGCACCGTGCCGCCACCGGCCACCAGTGCGACGACCGTCTGGCCGGCCGCGGCCACGCACATCAACATGATCGGTGCTTGCCAGCCGGAGCTCACCGTGTGCAGCAGCCCGAAAACCACCGGCCCCACGGCGGCCAGCAGATAACCGATCGACTGCGCCATCGCCGACAACGCGCCCGCCACGCTCGCGTCCTGGGCGCGCAGGCTGATGAAGGCCAGCGCGAGCACGAGGCAGGCTCCGCCGCCCAACCCGAGGACGACGCTCCACAGCAACGCCGCTCCCGGCGCCACGAACAGCCCAAGGTAGCCGAGGAGCATGACCGCCGAGCAGATCGTCGCCAGAGCGCGCTGGTCACGTGCCCACCGCAGCGCGCCGGGCACCGCCAGGCTGGTCAGCACCGCGACGGCCTGGAACAGGAAGAGCAGCCATCCTGCGGTGGTCGCGCTCATGCCGTTGTCCTGGAAGACCTGAGGCAGCCACGTCACGACGACGTAGAAGCCCAGTGACTGCAGTCCCATGAACGCCGTGACCGCCCACGCCAGCCCGGATCCCCACGGCAACCGGTGTCCGCGTATCGCCTGCGCGGCACGCCGCGGGGCCCGCAGCTGAGGAAGCCACAGCAGGACAGCCACCAGCGCGAACAAGACCCAGCAGCCCAACGCGGTGTACCAACCGCCGGGGGCGACCTCACTGATCGGCACCGCCACCCCGGACGCCACTGCCGCGACACCGCCCATCACCGTGGCGTACGCGCTGGTCAGCACGCCCACCTTGGTGGGGAAATCGCGTTTGATGAGGCTCGGCAGCAGCACGTTGCCCACGGCGATGCCCGCCCCGATCAGCACCGTTCCCGCGAACAGGCCGGCTGCCGCCGGCACCCACCGCAGCGCGATCCCCAGCGTCAGCACCACGAGCGCGCCCCCAAGGAGCTGCTCGGCTCCCCACCGCGCGGCCAGTTGGGGCACCAGCGGGGACAGCGCCACGAACGTCAGCAAGGGCAGGGTGTTCAGCAGGCCCGCCACGGCCGGGGCCAGGCCCAGATCGGCCTGCACCTGATCCAGCAGCGGGCCGACGCCGGTCAAACTCGCCCGCAGGTTGGCTGCCACCACCAGCAGCCCCCAGATCAGCAACGCCTGACCGGAACGCCGCGTCGACGCATTCTCCATGCGCACCACGATCAGCCCGCCCGGCGGCCGACAGCCAGGCCGTGCTCAGGCTGGCCCCCGCAGGGCCACTCTCCGCACTGCCCGACGCGGCACTGTGCGATCGATGGGCGGCCCGGTACCGTTCTCTGCACTGCCGGACGCGGCACTGTGCGATCAATGAGTGGCCCGGTACCGTATCGACGTGGGGACGCCACTGGGGGATTTCATCCGGGCCAAGCGCGACAGCATCCAGCCGGAATCCCGTGGACTGCCGGAGCGCGGCCGCCGCCGCTCACCGGGTCTGCGCCGGCTGGACCTCGCCACCTGGGCCGACATCAGCGTCGAATACCTGACCCGCATCGAGCAGGGCCGCGACCGCAATCCATCGCCGGCGGTCGTCAACGCCCTCGCCGACGCGCTCCGCCTCAGCCCTCCGGAGCGCAACCACCTGCGCTACCTAGCGAAGATCACCGCGGACGAATGCTCCGTCCACATCCGGCCCGTGCCACCGTCCCGACGCGTGCGACCGTCTGTCCTGCAGACGCTCCGCCTCCTCGAACCCGGCGTCGCCATCGTGACCAACCGGCTGGGCGACGTCCTTGCCCACACCAGCGGCTACCGGTTGGTCACCGGCGGAACCGGACTGCTCGACGGCGCCCATCCGAACCTCAACCGCTACCTGTTCACCGACCCCCGCGCCCGGAGGTTCTTCGCCGACTGGGCCGACATCGCGGACGAGCAGGCCTTCGACCTGTGGCAGGCGCCGTCCCTCGAGAACCTCGAGTGGCTCACCGCGGAGCTCGCACCCATCGCCGGGCCCGACTTCACCCGCCGCCTGAGGCGTCATGTGCTGCCGCGACGCGGCATTCTCCGGCTCAACCACCCGGCCGGGCACCAGCTTCGACTGCTTCGCGAGACGCTCGAACTGCCTGCGGAGGCCCAGCAACTCGTCGTCTTCCTCCCGGCCGACGACCAGACGGCCGAGGCCATCGACCAACTCGGCCGCCAGTCCCACGGCCGCCTCCGGTCCATCTCGTGACAGACCGCGAGCTTGGCACTCTCCCGTACGAAGAAGGAGGCGTACGACGCCGTTTGCTCTTACCCGGGACTTTTCGGACATACTGCGATGCATGGTGTTGGATCGACGCGCCGAGCTGGGTGAATTCCTGCGCTCTCGGCGCGCCCGGCTGCGTCCGGAGGAGCTCGGCCTGCCGACGTACGGGCAGCGGCGTCGCGTCCCCGGCCTGCGGCGCGAGGAGCTGGCGCAGCTGGCCGGGGTCAGCGTCGACTACTACATCCGGCTGGAGCAGGGGCGCAGCCTGCACTTCTCCGCCGAAGTCCTGGACGCGGTGGCCCGAGCGCTGCGACTTGACGCGGCCGAACGCGCACACCTGCACCGCCTGGCCCGACCGGCCCCGGCCACCGCACCCGAACCCGCCGCCCGCCCGCCGCTGCGCTCGGGCATCCACCGCCTGCTGTCCTCGATCCACGACGTCCCGGCCTACCTGGTCGACCAGAACACCACCGTGGTCGCCTGGAACCGGCTGGCCGCCGCGCTGATCACCGACTTCGGGGCGCTGACGCCCGCGCAGCGCAACATGGCCCGGCTGAGCTTCCTGGACGAGGGCATGCGTCACCTCTACGCCGACTGGCCGACCCGGGCCCGCGACGTGGTCGCCTTCCTCCGGCTGGACGCCAGCCGCCTGCCCGCCGACCCCTCCACGGCGGCCCTGATCAAGGAGCTCTCCGCCGCCAGCGCAGAGTTCCGCGAGCTGTGGGCCGAGCACCAGGTGAAGGAGAAAAGCCACGGACGGTACCTGTACCGGCATCCCGTGGTGGGCGACCTCGAGCTGGCCTACGAGACGCTGCGCCTGCCCGACAGCCCCGGACTAGCCCTGGTGGTGCACACCGCCGATGAGGGATCTCCTTCGCACGCCGCGCTCCAGCTCCTGGCCGCCCGGGCCGCCGGCCGGAGAACGCCCACCAGCTGAACCGCCCGGACCGCCGGCACCGCCGGCCCCCGGCCGGTGCCGGCGCGCGGCGATCTGACGGTACGGCGCGTAGGTGCCGTCGCGATCCTCCGCTCCTTGCCAGAGAAATGCCATAAAGGACTGTCACGATGCCCCGGCACGCCGTCAAGCGTCGCGAACACCATTGTGCGGTCCAAGTGACAGGGAGCCTTGTGAGTCACCGACTTCTCCGTTTCGTCGTCGCCACCGGCGTGCTGACGCTCGCGCTCGGGCTGGGCAAGCTCCTGGACGGCGACGTCCGGGCGGGTCTGCCGCTGTTCGTCATCGGGCTCGCTCTCGCCGGCGTGCCGGCGGTCCTGCTGGTCCGTCATGTGATCGCGAACTGGACGACAGGCTTCGCCCCCTCACCGGCGATGGCCGATCCCGCGCTACGGCGTGAATTCCGCAGCGTCGGCGTGCCCGTCATCGCCTACAGCTCGCTGTGGTTCCTCGCAGCCCTCGCGATCCTCGTCTCCGCCTATCGGATCCCGCACGACAGCGGCAGCAGCGCCGGATCGATCGCCGGCGTGATGGTCGTCGGGTGCTTCATCGCCGGGATACCCGCCCTGCTCGGCATCCAGTTCATCCGGTGCGGACAGATGCTGCTGCACGGCGACACCGGCGGTATCGCGCCCGGCCTGCGGCTTGGCTGGATCGTCATCGTCATCGGCGCGCTGGCCACCGTGGGCTCGCTGGCCGATGACCGCCCCGGCTACGGCAAGGTCGCCCTCGTCGCCGGCTGCGTGGTCGCTGTCACGCTGGTCAACAACCTCCGGCTGCGCCTGCTGACCGCTCGGGTCGCCGAGTACCAGCGGCAGGCGGGACGCTCCGTGAGCTCGGCCTGATCCAAGACATCTCGATCGTCGCTACAGGGGCGAAATAGACTGCCGCGATGACCGCGTACCGGATCCTGGCCGTGGACGACGATCCGGCCATCCTGCGCTCGCTCCGGCGTTGCTTGCGGCTGGAAGGGTTCGCCGTGGACACCGCCGCATCGGGGCGGCAGGCGCTGGAGCAGGTGGAGGGACGGCCCGATGCGATCATCCTCGATGTCTCCATGCCAGAAATGTCGGGCATTGAGGTGTGCGGCCGATTACGGGAGTCCGGGTCACAGGTGCCGGTGCTGATGTTGTCGGCCATGGACGAGGTGGCCGACCGCAGGGCCGGGCTGGCGGCGGGCGCCGACGACTACGTCGTCAAGCCGTTCGACCTGGGTGAGCTGGTGCTGCGCCTGCGTGCCTTGTTACGCCGTGCCGGATCCGCCCCGGGTACGGCGGTACGCGTCGGGCCGCTGGTCGTGGACCCATACGCGCGCCGGGTCACGTTGCGAGGCCGGGCGATCGAGGTGACGCGGCGCGAGTTCGACCTGCTGGAGGTGCTGGCGCGGAACGCCGGGATCGTGCTGCCCCGGCCGGTGCTGCTGGAGCGCGTCTGGGGCTACGACTTCGAGGTGACCGACAACGCGGTGGACACGTTCGTCGGATATCTGCGACGGAAGCTGGAGGCGGGCGGTGAGCCGCGCATGGTGCACACCGTGCGCGGCGTCGGGTTCGTCCTGCGAGAGCCGTGAAGCTGTCCACGCGCTTCGCCCTCTGCCTGGCCGTCGCCGTCCCGCTGCTCGTGGCTGTGGCGGGGCTCGTCGTTCTGGGGTGGGTCTCCCGGGACCTGCAGGCCCAGCGCGACGACCAGCTCGAGACGCGGCTGCGGGCGCTGACTCCGCTGGCGGCGACGATCGCGTGGCGCACTCGCGTGCTGCCCGGCGTGCCTCCGGAGTGGCTGCGGCAGCGGCTGGCCGTGGCCGCCGGCGCGGGCGGCGTATGCGTCACGGCAGGCGGCGAGAAACTGCTGGTCATCGGGGATGTGCCAGGGGTGATCCCGGCGGGCGCGGGTCCCGGCGACCATGCCGAGGGGGACCGGCGCTGGCGGTTCGTGGCCGCCCGGCTGGGACGGCAGGGGGACGCGCGGCTGGTCCTGTTCGAACCGGACGAGCGCGTCGCCGGGCAGATCGCGCTGCTGCGCGACCGGCTGCTGTCGGTCACGCTGATCGCCGTCGGTGCGGGCGTGGTCGCGGGGCTCCTGCTCGGCAGGTTCGCGGTGCGGCCGCTGTCGAAGCTCGGGAGCCAGGCCCGTACGATCGGCATGCCGTCACGGGCGGAGACGCGGCTGGCGACCACGGCCGGCGTCACAGAGATCGACGAGCTGGCCCGCCTCCTGAACGACCTCCTCGACCGGCGCGACGCGGCCGTGGCCCGCACCGGCGAGGCGCTGGAGAGCGCGCGTGCCTTCGCGGCCACCGCGGCGCACGAGCTGCGCACCCCGCTCACCAGCATGGGCGCGAACCTCTCCGTCCTGGGCCACCCAGGGCTCGACCCCGCGGACCGCACGGAGATCGTCGCCGATCTGGTCGCCGAGCACGGACGGATCCAGCGGCTCATCACCATGCTGCGCCGGCTCGCGCACGGCGAGCTGCTGGACGCCACCGCCTTCGCCGAGACCGACCTGGCCGAGATCGTCAACGACGCGGTCCAGGCGGCCCGGCACCGTCATCCGCATGCCACGATCACCGCCCGCGTACCGGACGCCGTCCGGGTGCGCGGCTGGGTGGAAGGGCTGCGCCTGGTCGCCGACAACCTCCTCGACAACGCCGCCGTCCACGGCGCCGACGCGTCCGGTCACGCCGCGATCACCGTGACCCTGGAGCAGGGGGAGGAGGTCGTCCTGGCCGTTCAGGACGCGGGTCCGGGGATCGAGTCCGAGCACCGCGACGCGATGTTCGCCCGCTTCCGCCGCCGCCCCGGCAGCCCGGGTTCGGGGCTCGGCCTCACGCTGGTCCGGCAGCAGGCGGCCCTGCACGGCGGCACCGCCACGCTGGACGCCTGCCTCGACGGCCCGGGGACGCGAGCCGAGGTACGCCTGCCCGTGACCGACCGGCAGCCCCCGCGATCCACACGGTCCTGGCTGGAATAGCCCCTTGCCAGACAACTGCCAGAAAGGCGCGTCACCATCTCGCCCTGAGCAACCCCTTCGGAGGAGATGACATGCGCATCACCCACTATGCGATCGCACTGACGCTCGCGCTGTCCGTACCAGGCATGACCGCGACCTCAGCCTCAGCCTCGGCCTCAGCCTCGGCCTCGGCGGAGAGCACCGACGTGCTGAGGCCGTCGGCGCATCCCGTCGAGCTGCGCACCGCACCCAGAAAGCTCTCGGTGACCTACACCTACCAGGGCCAGGAACACACCCTGGAGGACTTCCTCACCCGGACGAAGACCAATGGCTTCGTCGTCCTGGACGGCCAGGACATCGTCGACGAGCGTTATTCGGGCGCCAGTCGTGCCACCCGCTTCCAGTCCTGGTCGATGGCCAAGTCGTTCACCTCGGCCGCCGTCGGCATCGCGCTCGGCGAGGGGCGCATCCGCTCGATCGACGACCCCGTGGACAGGTACCTGCCCGAGCTGGCCGGCTCGGGCTACGCGGGGGTGCCCATCCGCGAGCTGCTGCGCATGTCGTCCGGCATCGACTGGGACGAGGCCACCGACGCGCCACGCCTGCAGGCCGCCGCCAACAAGGGCTACCCGATCAGGAGGATGGCCGCCCGGCAGAAGCGCGGCTGGGACTGGGGCACCCGGTTCGAGTACACCAGCATGAACTCCTTCGTCCTGGCCCGGCTCGTCACCAAGGCCACCGGAGTGCCGTACCACACGTATGTGCAGCGCAAGATCTGGCAGCCCGCCGGCATGGAGTCCACGGCCACCGTGGGCAACGACTCGCACGGTGACAGCCTCGGCTACTGCTGCTACTACGCCACCGATCGCGACTACGCCCGCTTCGGGCTGCTCTACCTGCACGGCGGCCGGGCCGACGGCCGCCAGGTCGTCCCGGCCTCCTGGGTGAGGGCGTCCACCGCCCCGTCCCCGGCCAACCCGCACTACGGCCTGCACTGGTGGCTCGGGGAGGGGGGAGATTTCATGGCGGCGGGGCTCGGCGGCCAGTACATCTACGTCTCACCCCGGCACGGCGTGGTCGTCGTCAAGTCGGCCACCGCCGGAGGCCGCCCTGATCAGGAAGAGGCCCTCGTCGCCTTCCGCGCCGTGGCGGCCGAGGTGGCCAGGACCCGCTGACGGCGAGCGGCGCCTCCCCACGAGGGCGGGGGAGGCGCCGTTCGAGCTGCCGGCGGATGACGCAGGTCGTGGTCACACATCCCAGGTGACCGGGAGGCTCTTGACCCCGTAGACGTCGGCGGTCTCCGGGCGCAGGGCAACCTCTTCCGCCGGTACGGCCAGGCGCAGCGTGGGGAAGCGGTTGATCAGCGCGGGGAGCGCGACCCGCAGCTCGACGCGGGCCAGCTGCTGGCCCAGGCACTGGTGGATGCCGTGGCTGAAGGCCAGGTGCCCGCCCTCCTGCCTGCGCAGGTCGAGTACGTGGGGGTCGGTGAAGCGCTCGGGGTCGCGGTTGGCGGTGTTGTACGACAGGATGACCGCCGTACCGGCCTTGATGGTCCGGCCGCCGAGCTCGACGTCCTCCAGCGCCGTCCTCATGAAGGTCTTGGCGACGGTCAGATACCGCAGCAGCTCCTCCACGGCCCCGTCGGTGAGCGCGGGCTCGGCGCGCAGCGCCGCCAGCTGCTCCGGGTTCTGCAGCAGGGCGAAGGTGCCCAGCGCCAGCATGTTCGCGGTGGTGTCGAACCCGGCCGACAGCAGGATCAGGGCCATCCCCCGCAGCTCCTCGTCGGTCAGATCGCTGTCGAGCAGGTCGCTGAGCACGTCGTCGGTGGGGTTGGCGCGCTTGGCGGCCACCAGCTCCGCGAGGTACTGCTGGGTCGCGGTGTAGGCCGCGATCAGCTCCTCGTCGCCGACCTCCCCGCCGAGGAACTTGTCGATGTTCTCCTGGAAGGAGCCCCGGTCCTCGTACGGCACGCCCAGCAGCTCGCAGATGATGACGGAGGGGATGGGCTTGGCGAACGCGGTCACCAGGTCCACCGACGGCCCGGCCTTCTCCATCGCGTCCAGGTGCTCGGCGGTGACCTGCTCGACGCGCTCGGTGAGCAGCCGCATCCGCCGTACGGTGAACCTGCCCACCAGCGGCTTGCGATAGCGGCTGTGCTGCGGCTCGTCCATGAGCAGGAACTCGCCGGGCGGCGCCGGAGGGACCTCGATCTCGCCGAGGTCGACCAGCGGGTGGTGGCGCATGAGCTCCTTGCGGGAGCTGAACCGCGGGTCTGCCAGGACCGACCGGACCAGGTCGTACCCGGTGACCAGCCAGCCCTGGTGTCCGTCGGGGAAGGGGAAACGGCTGATGGGGCCGTGCTCGCGGGCCTCGATCAGCTCCTTGGGCGGGTCGAAGGGGCAGCCGGGCCGGCGCGTGGTCGGCAGTGCGGTGACGGTGTGTTCCATGGTCGTTCCTCTGGTCTCCGACAGCGGGTTTCGGTGTGGTCCACCATCGCCGACCGGCCTGACATCGGGCCGTTGCCGGGCTGACACGGCCGCTGACACGACACCGCATCAGACCTGATCGCGCCGGGACCTCCGCGCGGATTGCGCGCGGTCGCGGGCAGTCGTCACGGTTCGGCACAATTACCCCTGTGCGCGTGGGATTGCTCGGACCGTTCGAGGTCCATGACCGTGATGGGGCCGTGGTCGAGGTTCCCGGGATTCGGCTGCGCGCATTGCTCGCCGCACTCGCCCTCGAACCCGGCCGGATCGTCACGCGTACGAGGCTGGTGGACTGGATCTGGGGGGAACAGCCGCCCGCGGACGAAGTGAACGCCTTGCAGGCGCTGGTGTCGAGGCTCCGCAGGGTGCTGCCGGACGGTGTGATCGAGGCGGATTCCGGTGGGTACCGGCTGGCCGTGGCCCGTGATGCCGTGGACGCGTGCCGGTTCGAGCAGCTGGTCGGTCAGGCCCGTGCCGCCGAGCCTGCGGCGCGGGCGGATCTGCTCCGCTCGGCCCTGGCCTTGTGGCGCGGTACGGCCATGGCCGGCATCGCCCTGCGAGACAGTGAGGCGTTCGACGCCGCGGTCGCGCGTCTGGACGAACTCCACGTCGCCGCGCTCGGGGATCGGGTGGATGCGGACATCCGCCTCGGCCGTGGCTCTGAGCTGGTCTCCGAGCTGACCGAGCTGGTCGCCGCGTACCCGCTGCGAGAAGGGTTCGTGGCGGCGTTGATGCGGGCGCTCGCCGAGGCGGGGCGCGGGAACGAGGCGTTGACCGTGTACCAGCGGACGCGCGAGCGGCTCGCTGAGGAGCTGGGCGCCGACCCGTCGGCCGAGCTCTCCGCGCTGCACACCGCGCTGCTCCGTGGCGAGCTGGGCGAGCGCGCGGAGAGCCGCAGGACGAACCTGCGCGCCGAGCTGACGAGTTTCGTCGGCAAGGACGATGACATCGCCGCGGTCGCCGTTCTGTCCATCGGGCACCGGCTGGTCACCTTGACGGGGGCGGGTGGCGCCGGCAAGACGAGACTGGCCACGGAGACCGCGCGGACGATGCTCGCCGAGCTGCCGGACGGGGCGTGGCTGGTCGAACTGGCCTCGGTGCGGGCCGGCGGCGAGCTCGCCCAGGCCGCCCTTGCCGCGATCGGCCTGCGTGACCAGGCAGTGCTCGGTGACGCGCGGGCCGGGGAACCGATGGATCGGCTCATCACCGCGCTCCGGGAGCGCGCGATGCTGCTGATCCTGGACAACTGCGAGCACATGATCGAGGAGGCCGCGGCTTTCGCGGATCGGCTGCTGGGGGAGTGCCGGAGGCTGCGGATCCTGGCCACGAGCCGGGAACCGCTCGGCATCACCGGCGAGGTGCTGTGGCAGGTCGAGCCGCTCGCCCTGCCCGCGCAGGGAGCGGAGCCCGCGGAGGTCGGGGCCTCGCCCGCGGTGCGGCTGCTGGGGGACCGCGCGAGTCTGGTGCGCAAGGACATCGGCTCCGACGCGCACACCTTGTCGGCCATGGCGCGGATCTGCTGGGCGCTGGACGGGATGCCGCTGGCGATCGAACTGGCCGCGGCACGGCTGCGCACCATGTCCGTCGATCAGCTGGCACGCCGGCTCGACGACCGGTTCCGGCTGCTGACCAGCGGTAGCCGTACGGCGCTGTCACGGCACAAGACGCTGCGCGCGGTCGTGGACTGGAGCTGGGATCTCCTGTCCGAGGCCGAACGCGGCGTGCTGCGGCGGCTCTCGGTGTTCGCCGGCGGGGCGAGCCTGGACGCGGCCGAGCGGGTGTGCGGCGACGAGGCATCCGACGGGGAGCAGGTGCTCGACGTGCTGACCTCGTTGATCGAGAAGTCGCTGCTGCTCGCCGACGGCGACGGCGCGCCGCGCTACCGGATGCTCAACACCATCAGGGAGTACGCGGCGCAGCGGCTCGCCGAAGCCGGGGAGAGCGAGCCGGCGCGCCGGGCGCACCTCGCCTACTTCACCGAGCTGGCCGAGGCGGCCGAGCCGCACCTGCGCCGGGCCGGGCAGCTGGAATGGCTGGCCACGCTCAAGGCCGAGCACGACAACATCAGCGCGGCCCTGCGCGGGGCGATCGACGAGGGATGGGCCCAGGAGGCGATGCGGCTGGTCGGGGCCGCGGGCTGGTACTGGTACCTCACCGGGCACCGGACCGAGGGCACCGAGTTGAGCATCGCGGCGGCCTCGCTGCCCGGTGAGGTGAGCGATGAGGTGCGGGCGATGGCGTGCGCCATCGTGACAGTGTTCCTGACCTCCGGGCCCGGCCGCGATCAGTATCAGGCGCAGGAGTGGATCCACGAGGCGCACCGGTTCACCCAGCGCAGCGGGTACCGCCACCCCATGCTCAGGTTCGTCGGGCTGTGGGAGCGGATGCTGCGAGAGCCGACGGATTTCCTGCCCGTGTTCGAGCCGCTCGTCGCCGACGACGATCCCTGGGTGCGCGCGCAGGCCAGGTTCGCTCGTGGCCGGTTCCGGCTCATGCTCGGCGGCGACGAGACGGACGTGGACATCGACGCCGAGACCTCCCTTGCCGAGTTCCGCAAGCTGGGTGAGCGGATGGGGATCTCGCTGGCGCTGGCCTTCCTGGCCGACCGGCTCGCCATGCGCGGCGAGTTCGCCCGCGCGTGCGAGCACTACGAAGAGGCGGTCGCGGCGCTGACCGAGCTGGGCTCGACCGAGGACGTGGTCGGCCTGCGGGTACGGCAGGCTCAGCTGTACTGGCTGCTCGGCGATGAGCGATCCAGCACCTCCGCCATGGCCGAAGCGCAGCGGTACGCGGACGGGATCGCCTGGCCGGACACCCTTGCCGATCTGGAGCTGGCGAAGGCGCAGGTGGCGCGCCGGCGCGGCGAGCCGGACGAGGCACACCGGCACCTGGCCACGGTGCGGACGATGCTGGACAACGGCGAACTGAGCGACCTGACCCGCGCCAGGGCCATGGACCTGTACGGCTACCTCACCGAGGATCTCGAGAAGGCCGCCGCGCATCGGAGCGAGGCGCTCCGCGCGGCGGTGGAGACGACGTATCCGCCGCTGATCGCCGAGGTCTTGATCGGGATCGCGGAGCTCGCGCTGCGCCAGGGCGAGTGCGAGCAGGCCGTGCGACTGCTCGCGGCAAGCGACGGCCTACGCGGTACGCCGGACCGTTCGCAGCCGGACGCTTCCAGGATCGCCGCGGACGCGCGGGATCGCCTCGGCGAGGCCGCGTTCACCGAGGCGACCCGTGACGGCCGGCAGCAGGATTGGCGTGAGCTGGCCGAAATCACCCTTGCCTTGCGCCCCATATCCTGACATTCGTGGCAAATGACTACCGTCATGCGGAGCTGCGCGACTTCCTGCGATCGCGGCGCGCCCGGCTCACCCCCGGCGACGTCGGGCTGCCGGAGGCCGGCCGGCGGCGCACTCCCGGCCTGCGCCGTGAGGAGGTCGCGGTGCTGGCAGGGGTCGGGGTGTCCTGGTACACCTGGCTCGAACAGGGCCGCGACATCACGGTCTCCAGCGAGGTGCTCGACGCGATCAGCAGGGCGCTGCGGCTGGACGAGGCCGAACGACGGCACCTGTATCTGCTGTCCGGCCTCAGCTCGCCGCCCCGCGCCGCGGCGGCGGCCGGCTCGGTCGCGGCGGAGCTGCGCCGTGTGATCGACGCCTGGTCGCCGCGGCCGGCCTACATCATGAACAGGCACTGGAACTTCGTGGCCGTCAATGACGCCGCCCGAGCGGTGTTCGGGTACGGCTCGACCGATCAGAACTGCCTGGTCGCCTATTTCACCAACGAACGCTTCCGCGCCATGAGCCTGGACTGGGCGGAGCACGCCGCCGAGGTGGTGGGCAGGTTCCGCGCGGACGCCGCGCAGTACTCCGACGACCCGGAGTTCGAGCGCATCGCCGGTGAACTCGGCGCGTCCAGTCCCGAGTTCGCCGAGATCTGGGCCCGGCATGACGTCACGGCCGGCGACTTCGCGGTGAAGTCGGTCCGCCACCCCGAGGCCGGCGACCTCTGCTTCGAAGCCCTGAAGATGCCGCTGAACGACCACCCCGGCCTGCATCTCGTGCTGCACAACCCCCGGCCCGGCACGGAGACCGAGGCCAGGCTCGCCAAGCTGGTGGTGGCACACCCACGATAACTGGAGTCTGGGTATCGTCCCTGGTCGGCGGCACGATCGTAGGCATGAGAGCAATCACGATCCCTGAGTTCGGCGGTGCGGACGTTCTTCGGACGGCCGAGGTGGAGGTTCCCGAGCCCGGTCCGGGCCAGGTCGCCATCGACGTCGCCTACGCGGGCGCCAACTTCGCCGAGGTCCTCTACCGGCGGGGCGTCGCGCCGGTGCCGCTGCCGTTCGTGCCCGGCATCGAGGTCTCCGGCCACATCCGCGCCCTCGGCCCCGGCGTGACCGGCCTGTACGTCGGCCAGCCAGTGGCGGCGCTGACCATCGTCGACAGCGGCGGCTACGCCGAGACGGTCACCACCTCCGCCGACCTGGTCGCCCCGCTGGACGGCCTCGACCTCGGCCTGGACGTCGCCGCGGCGATCCCGTCCAACAGCACCACCGCCTTCCTCGTGCTCGACAGAGTGGCCCGCATCGCGCCCGGCGAAAGCGTTCTGGTGCATGCGGCGGCCGGCGGTGTGGGCAGCCAGCTCGGCCAGGCCGCCAGGGTGCTCGGCGCGGGTCGCGTGGTCGGCACGGTCGGCAGCCCCGCCAAGGCGGAGACCGCCAAGGGCTTCGGCTACCAGGAGGTGGTGCTCCGCGACGAGCACCCCGCCGGCTTCGACATCGTGGTCGACATGGTGGGCGGTCCGGCGCGCCGTACCGGGCTCGACGCCCTCAACCCGATGGGCCGCCTGATCGTCATGGGCAACGCGAGCGGCGCCGACGATGTCGGCATCCCGGCCAACGAGCTCTGGTTCACCAACAAGACCGTGTCGGGCTTCAACCTGGCCGCCTTCTCCGCCGCCTTCCCGGAGGAGGCGGGACGTGCGCTGCGCCGTGCCGTCGCCGCCGTGGCGGCGGGCGACCTGCGCCTGCGTGTCGAGGAACTGACGCTGGATCAGGCGGCCGAGGCGCACCGGCGCATCGAGTCCGGCGCGACCACGGGCAAGCTCGTGCTCAAGGTCTCCTGATCGAAGCCCTGCGGTTCAGACGCGCACGACCGCGGTGCGGGCGTGCCCGCGGCTGCCGCCGACCTCCACCTTGACCGCGCTCCTGGCCCTGCGCACGCCGCGGTCGCTCTCCTTGACCGATTTCACCGCCCAGGGGAGTGTGATCCTCACCTCGTCGGCGGTCCTGGACGGGTCGGAGACCGCGAGCCGTACCCGCTTGTGGTCGCGGCGGACCAGCAGCGTGCACGGGCCGTCGGCGGTGAGCGGCCCATGCGCGGTCTCGACGGTCCCCGCCCGCCAGAAGACGGCGGCGAGCACGTTGTCGCGGGAGATGGCCTGCACCGCTCCGGAGTTGGCGAGGATCTCGATCCGCCGGCCGTAAGCCGCGGTCTCCGCGATGGAGGCGTCGGGCAGCACGGCGTAGGCGTAGCGCGCCTTGCGCGGATCGACGCCGTGGTCGATGAGGATCGTCGTGTAGTGCCTGGTGACCGGGGTCTCGTCGCCGCCCGTGGTGGCGCCCTTGTCGATGTCCCGCCACCGGCCGGTGCGCTCCTCGCGGATCACCTTCGCCTCGACGCCGTCGAGCAGCGCGTACCCGGCCACACCGGACAGGTGGACCCAGCCGTCGCCCCGGGTCAGCCGCGGATGCGTGTCGTGGGTGTTGCGGTTCTCCACGACCGTCTCGATGCGGCGGCCATCGGAGGCGTTGATGCCGGTGCCGAGGGCGATCACCGCGTCATCGAGGAGGAACCACGCCTTCTTGGCCCGCAGCGAGGAGCCGTCGGCGATGAGCTTCATGGCGGCCACGCCGTACTCGCCGTCGAGTGCCACGCCGCCCGCCCACGGGGTGGGCGGCAGGCGGCGCTTGCCGTACGGGAGGTCGGCGCGGCTACGGGTGTCGACCGTCGTGCCCGGCAGCCGGTACGGGTCGATCGTGGGCCACAGGTCGTCGTTCCAGTGGGTGAGGTCGCCGGTGTAGAGGTAGGTCATGCCGTCGCCGGTGTACCAGCCGTGCAGGTTCTCCTGGTTCATGGCCTCGGCCGCGCCGATGCGCTCCGAGCTCATCGCGATCGCGTACGCCCAGGTGGGACGGCGGTGCACGACCCGGTCCATGTCGGCGAAGACGTACGTGCCCGTCGTACGCGGGCCGACCGGCACCGACGGGTCCTCCAGCAGCGCCTTGGCCCTCGCGATGCTCGCCGGCGACGCGAGCGTGTCGTAGGGGATGACCTGGTTGCGGGTGAGCCAGCCCTTCACCAGCGGTCTCCAGCGCCGGGCATGGCGCTCGGGCGCCGAGTCCAGCAGGGTGAGGATGGCCTCGACCACCTTCTGCCCCGAGTGGTGGTCGCGGTGGCCCTGTACCGAGATCTGCCGGCCGCGTACGCAGTCCATCATCAGCCCGTCGAAGACGAACGGCACAAAGGAGCGGTCCACGATGTCGTAGACGTTCCCGATGCCGCGGATCTCCCACGGCGAGCCGGAGAGCATGGCGATCAGCTTGGCCACGCTCTCCAGGTAGTCCACGCCGTAGCTGCCGTTGTAGGAATACACGCCGTGCTGGATGAACGACCCGTCACGGTAGAAGCCGTCGCCCGGGCCCGCGGTCGGCCGCAGCAGGTCGGAGACCGCGTCCCTGGCCCGCTCGATGAGGCGCGCGTCGTGGGTGAGCAGTCCGCGCATCGCCACCGCCATGGCCTTGCCCGCCCGGTTGGCGCCGGTCTCGATGACGCCGGGGTGGCTGACGCGGCGCTCCGGGTCGGGGCACCAGCGGCGCAGCGGGCGCAGCCAGCGCTTGAGGCGGTCCTGGGGCAGGCCGTCGTAGAGCAGGGCGCAGGTGTCGGTCAGCGAGCGGGGGACGCCGATCTCCCACCAGAACCAGTTGCTGCCCCGCTGGTCGAGCCCCTCGTGGTAGGCGTGCTCGTACAGGAAGTCGAGCGCGCTGACCGCGATCTCGGCGACCTGCCTGTCCCCGTGCATGGCGGTGCCCGGCGTGGCCCAGCCCAGCGCCAGCGTGCGCATGCGGTTGTAGGAGCGGTTGAAGTTGCCCGTCCGGGGGTCGTCGAGCGGCAGATCGGGCCAGAGGCTCGGGCGGTCGGGGGCGGGCGCCAGCTTGCGCAGCACCGCGTTGGCCGAGCCCTCGATCGCCTGCGTCTTGTCGGTGTAGGCGGTGTCGTACGACCCGCCGGCCAGCAGGCTCACCCACCGCTCACGCGCGGCGTCGAACGCGCGGGCGCCGACCGCCTCGGCCGGTCTGTCCCACAGGGCGAGGCCGGCCACGGCCGCGGCTCCGAGCAGGGCGGACCGCCGGGTGAGGGGGTGGGGCATGGAGGACTCTCCGACAATCGGGCAAACACCAGATCAAAGGATCATATGTCCGGGAGAGCACGGAGCTGGACAAGAAAGCCCACGTGGTGGTCGGCCGGCCCGTCGGAGGTGAACACGGGCACCGCACCAGGTGGGCCGCAAAGAGGCTTGCGAGGGCCGGCGCCGCCGACGACGCCCACGCCGCTCGTCTGGGCCGGGCTCGGTGACAGCTACACGAGTGGTGAAGGCGCGAGCAAGAAGGCGGCACGGGCGGGACCGGTGGCACTGGTGGCACCGGCGGCCCGGGCAGCGCTTGGTCATGACCGCGGCTTGGCGGGCTTGCGATAAGTGATGATCTTGTCGCCTTCTCCCGGGTACGCCATGATCAGCAGCCGCTGGGTGCCGTACTCGTCCCCCTTCCAGGGGAACCAGGCGAAGTGCACGCGGATGCGGTAGTGCCCCTTGCGGCCGTTCAGCGACAGGTCGGGCAGCTCGGTGCCGCTGAGCCCGTCCATGAAGACCATCTGGCCTTCCGGGCTCTCGTAGCCCACCTCGACCACGTGCTCCCAGCCCTTGGTCTCCACCGGCGGGCGGCGCGTGTACGTCTCCAGCGTGACGCAGACGTGGAAATCGGAATGCGTGTCCACCATCACGTGACTGGGGCCCACGGAGACCAGGCCGTTGGCCGGGGCCGCGCCGTACACGCCGTCGTTGGCGGGGTCACTGCCCTCCGTCGGCTCGTACAGCTCCAGTCCCGCCTCCGGCCACTCCGGCTCCTTGAGCCGGATCGCCTTCGCGGGCCGGATCCGGGGACGGTGGCGCGGGGTGGCGTCGCATTTGCGCTGCTCCTCCGCCTCCCACTCCTCGTACTCGCGGTCCTCCTCGTCCACCTCCGCCTGGACCACGACGTCGGCGGGCGGGCAGATCGGGGCGAGCACGCCCTCCAGGTCGCGTACGTCCACCTTCTCCACGGCCCGGATGCGGGCGAGTTCGGCCGGGTCGTTGCGGGTGTAGGCGCCGCACAGGCGGCGTCCGTGGGCGAGCAGCACCTGGTCGGGTGTGGTGTCGGCGAACGGGAGCGCGCGGCTCCCGCGTACCGAGCAGATGTAGGCCCGCGTGCCCTTACGCGGCTGGGGTTCGGCCTGCTGGGGCAGCCGCCAGCCCTTCTGCGGTGAGCAGTCCGCGGCCGTGGTGACCGGGCCGCGCGAATGGTCGGCGGCGGGCAGGAAGCAGAGCGCCACGGACGTGGCCAGCGCCGTCACCAGGACGTGGCGGCGCATGCGGGCGGCGGGCGGGGCGGCGTACAGGAGGAACAGGACGAGGGCGGAGGCGGCGAGCGCGGCGCTGTACCACAGCGGGGAGAGGCCGAACAGGATGCGGCCGCTCCCGTCCGTGTCGAACAGCCCCGGCGGGTAGTGCGACAGCCGCGACTCGACCATGTCGGGGAACAGGTCCAGGTCCGTCTCGGGCCTCGTGGTGAGCGCGGAGGCGACGCCTGCCGCCGCGGCGATGACCAGGACCGACATCGTGACCCGCAGCAGCCGCCTGGTCCTGCGGACGACGGCGACAAGGACGAGCACGGCGGGCGCGCCAACCCCCACGAGCAGGTCCACGCCGACCCAGAGCAGCCTCGCCGGCTGCGACAGGTATTCGCCGAAGAGGTGCTCGACCACACCCCTGGGACCGGTCCACACCGGCATCCCGTCAGCGACGTTGAACGCCGCGGGGATCAGCGGGAGCACCACCGCCACCGCGGCGAGCGGCCACGGCCGCCGTGCCGCCCGCGTCGCCGGCGCCCGGGATGGCGGTACGGCCTGGGGCGGGCCGCCCAGTTCGTGTGCCGAGCGCGCCGCCCACACCATCCCGAAAACGCCCAGCAGGCCCACGACGGTGTGCACCACCGTCGTGGGGTCCAGGCGGCCCCCGATCGAGGCGTACATCGACGACCTGGGCAGCGACAACGACACCGCCGCCGAGACCGCGCCCGCCACCACCGTGCCCCGGCTCCAGCGCGGATCCCGGGACTGCCCGGCCAGGACCGGCACCAGCCACACCAGATAGATCGCGTCGAGCAGCGGCGGCCGCTGCAAGGGCGCCAGGAAGTCGTACTGTCCCAAAGCGACGGCCACGGTGTCGGCCACGGAGACGGCGGCGTCGACCAGCCCCGCCACCAGCGCGACGATCCGCAGCCACCGGGGCAGGACCCCGGCGAGCACCAGGAAGAACAGCCAGACGACAGCGATGTGCAGCAGGCCGCCGGGCAGACCCAGCCACCACTGGTACGGGATCGGCAGCTGGAACAGCAGTGTGGACGCCACGCCGAGATACAGGGCCGCCCGCAGCAGCCCGGCGCGCCTTCCCCCGGCGGGCGGCTCGCCCGTCGACCGTCCGCGCAGCACCTGCCAGTACGCCCAGCCCTGCAGGATCCCGCCCGCGACCAGGACGATCTCCAGCCACCAGGTGAAGGGCATCAGGAACGGGTCCCAGTCACCCACGACGAGCTGCCGCAGCAGTCTGGGGTCGCCGGTGACCAGCGCGATGACGCCGAACGCGACAGCCACGAGTACGTAGCCGGTTGCGAGCAGCGCGGCGATCCTGCCGAAACGGTAGCGGCGCACGGAACATCCTCAGCGGAAGCCGAAAGGGTGTACGAAGGCGCCCAACCCTAGCGACCGACCACAAAGATGATCAATATCGGCCGCATAACGCCGTCAGCCGCGGCTTTCGGGTGTCCAGTTCCGTACGGCGGGGGCGTGTGCTCGCGCAGGGCGCTGAGCAGCAGCGGCTCGTCGTGCTCCTCGCTCAGCACGGCGAGCCGCGCGGCCACGTCCGGCGCGGCCGCCGAGACCTGCCTCTCCCCTGGTTCCGTGCCCGTTGCGGAAACGGATGTATTGCGAGCCGAGCAGTGGTATACATCCGGCTTGCGAGAATTTGCAAGATCAAGAGGTGGGTGGTCAGTCACCTGTCTCCGCTTTCGTCGATTCTGGAAAAGATTCCACGACATGGAACAGAAGGTGTGAGTGTGTTGGTGCGTACCCGAGGGCTCTTAACCCGGCTTACCGTGGCCACGGCCCTGATGCCGGTCGCCGCACTCGGCCTCGCGACCCCGTCCCAGGCGTCGCCCACGACATCGGTCACGGCGGCGATTTGGCGTCCGGCGGTGGGGAGCCGCTGGCAGTACCAGCTCCAAGGCACAAAGGCCTACGCCTCGACCGGCGGCGTCAATGTCGACATCTGCGAGGTCCCGCAGAGCGGTGGCTCCTGCGTGCGACCGGCCGTCTTCGACATCGACCTGTACGCCGCCGAGGAGGTCGCCGGCAACAACAAGACACTCAACACGGCGGCGGTCAAGGCCATCCACGCCAAGGGCGCCAAGGCGATCTGCTACATCGACGCAGGCTCGATCGAGGACTTCCGGCCCGACTACAAGGAGTTCACCGACTGGGACGCGAGCCACGGTAAGTCGCTGCTCGGCAAGCAGTACAGCGATGAGTTCCCCAACGAGCGCTGGGCGAACATCAACAACGACAAGGGCCAGCGGGACTTCCTGCTGAAGATGATGGCCGCCCGTGTCGACAGGTGCGCGCAGGCCGGGTTCGACGGGGTCGAGTTCGACGTCGTCAACGCCCATGAGGAGGGCAAGAAGGTCACGGGCTGGACCATCACCCCCGCCACCCAGCTCGTTTACAACCGGGCCCTGGCCGCGCTGGCACACGGCAGGGGCCTCTCAGTCGCGCTGAAGAACGATCTGAGCCAGGCCGAAGAGCTGGTGTCCTCGTTCGACTACGCGGTCAACGAGGAATGCTTCCAGCACGACGAGTGCTCCGACCTGAACGTCTTCATCAAGGCGGGCAAGCCCGTCTTCCACGTCGAGTACGCGACATCGCCGTCGAGTTTCTGCGCCAAGTCGAAGACGCTGAAGTTCAGCTCCCTCAAGAAGCCGTCCGACTACTCGCTGTACGACAAGCCGTACCGGCCATGTAGGTGAGCCCGCCTGGTGCACAGCGACGATCCGCCGCTGCCTGCACACGTTCCGCAGTCCGAGCGCGCACACGGCGCACACGCCGCACGACACTGGTGACTGGGCGAGATCTTGTCGTTCGGGCCCGTCTTGCGGGCGGCTGCCAGGCGGCGGCGTACCAGGCCGAGCGGGTTCTGCGGCTGTGCCGGCCGATCGCACATGCACCGTGTGCGGAGAAGCTCGCGCCGTTGCTGGAAGACGCGAGGTAGCCGGGAGGGCTCCTCCGACCGCCGTCACATCGACATGTCGGCCTTCTAGGGGAGCCGATGAAAGTTACACGGGATTTGAGGTGTTTGCCCAGCTCGCGTGCATCTGTGCTTGACCGGATCAACGCTCCGCGGAAAGAGTCGGGTCGAACCTTTCCGAGTGTGGGGAGTCCGATGAGTCACGCTCGTCGCCGGTTGATCGCCATCCTGCTTCCCGGTTTTCTGGTCGCCCTGTGCGCCCTGGTGCCCTTCATGCAGCAGTCCGCCAGCGCGGTCAGCGACCCGGCCGGCCCTGTGACGGGCAACGCCACCTATTTCGACGGACTCGGCATGCCGTACGGCGGTTGCGGAGTGCCCCAGGCGAGCCTGGACTCACAGGACTTCGTCGCGCTCAACGTCTACAACACGCCCGGCGACTACAGCTTCTACCCCCGGCCGCTGACCGGGGCCAACCTCAGCAAGGCCGGTCTGTGGAACAACGGCCTGAACTGTGGCCGCTACGTGCAGGTCGAGATCGGCGACTACTGCACGGGCACCAACGACGGCGCGCAGAACCAGCCGTTCTGCCGCAACGGCTCCTGGGTCTCCGACGCCTACAAGGGCGCCAAACTCACCATGCTCGTCGCCGACAGCTGCGGCGACTCCAACGGCTGGTGCCGCGACGATCCGTACCATCTGGACCTGTCCAAGGACTCGCTCAACCGGTTCGTCAAGAACGGCGCCGCGGTCGGGGACATGTATCCCAATCATTGGAACAACCGGCACGTCACCTGGTCGTTCGTCCCCGCGCCCAACTACAGCGGCGACATCAACATCGGGTTCCTGCAGGGCGCCCAGGTCTGGTGGCCGGCCATCTCCGTCTCCCACCTGGCCAACGGCATCCACGGCGTCGAGTACTTCGCCAACGGCGCGTGGCAGACGGCCCAGATGAACAGTGACATGGGCCAGTCCTACGTCATCGGCGGGATCACGTCGGGCGCCAGTCAGTTCCAGATCCGGGTACGGGACGTCACGGACACGCTGATCAACGGCGGGCGCGTGTACAGCTTCACGCTTCCGTCGGCCTGCAGCCCGCAGTGCGGCACGGCGTACACGAAGGTCGGCTACACCACCTCACAGGGCTCGACCTCGACGCCCACCCCCACCCCAACCCCGACTCCCACGCCCACGCCGACTCCCACGGGCGGCACCGGTGTCTCCTGCGGCGTGAACTACCAGGTCGCCAACGCCTGGCAGGGCGGCTTCACGGCCAATGTCACCGTGCGGAACACGGGTACGACCACCTGGAACAACTGGACGGTCACGTGGACCGCGCCGTCCGGCGTGAGCCTGGTCAACAGCTGGAGTTCCACCATCACGCCGTCCGGCAGCACGTGGACGATCAAGGGACCGAACTGGGCAACGAGCCTCGCGCCGGGCGCGACGGCGACCTTCGGCTTCCAGGCCAACGGCCCGTCCACGCCCGGCCCGGCCGGCATCACCTGCTCCTCCGGCTAGCCCGTCGATCTTCTGGCGGGTCCGGGCGTCGCCTGCACCACCTTCAGATCGGTATGCGCGGGCGGCCGCCATGTGGCGTATAGAGGTCCTGCGTACTGCGGCGGTCCCGCTTTGGGGATTGGTGAATCCGGGACCGGCAGGTAGGCTCGGATCACCGAGGACACTTCGTGCGTTGGCACTCAGGTCGGCGTCGCCCGCGGCGATAGACGATCGAGGGCCTTTCGGGCCGGACGGGCTGTGCAGCCGTGACGCCGACATTTCTCTCCTACCTCAAGCCGCTGAGCGCTCGCGCGTCCAGGGCTCCTGCCGTCGGCTCGACGCTCCGGCTCTCCATGGGGCCCGCGCTGGACCGGTCCGCCATCGTTGACGGGGCCTGGTGGCCGTACTCCGTCGATGCCGCTGCCGAACTGCCCGGCCTGATCGCCGCGGTCGATCGGCGTCTCGGCAGGACCACGCTGCGGGTCACGGTGTACCGGCAGGCGTGGGACCACCTACCGCGCCGAATCGCGGCACGCGGACGCCAGGTCAGGGTCGGCTGGTTCGGCCAGGCCGATCCCCCCGTGGTGACCTTGAGCTTCGATCGCGCCGAGCCGATCGTCTTGCTGGTGATCCCGCCGGGCGCGGGGAGCGGCTCTGCCCAGGCCGCGCTCATACTCGCCAACCAGGGCAGGAGCGGCTTCGCCGCCGCCCACTTCCTCACCATCGCGCACCTTCCCGCCGCACCGGGTACCGGCGCGCGAGAGCAGGGCGGCTTTCCCGGCTGGGACGACGAGGGCCGGCGCGTCATCGGCAACTAGCCGGTGACGTGCCTGCGTGACCACGTGCTGCCAACGGCCGGTTCGACCGGTGCCGGCACCGCCGTCGGCGGTTGACCGGCCACCGGTCGGCAGGCGCCTCGCTCCCGACTCTTCTCCGATCGGAGACTTTCATGACTGTCATCGACGCATCGCCGCTGGACCTGGCGGGGCCATCGGCTCCCACCACCGTTCATCTGTCAGGCGAGATTGACATCTTCAGCAGCGCGGCGTTGCGCCAGCAACTGCTGAACACGTTGCACTACAGCACCAGCCTGCTCATCCTCGACCTCTCAGAGGTGATGTTCTGCGATGCGTCCGGGCTGGCCGTCATGGTGGGTGTCCAGCGTCGCGCCCGAGTACAAGGCGTCACCGTCGTGCTGACCGCACCGCGCCCGTTCATGTCCCGACTGCTGCGCATCACCGGACTGGACCGCAGCCTGCCGGTGCTGGCACGAGCGGATGCCGACGACCCGGACATTCTCTCTCGGGAATCGAGCACGACGAGCTCGGCTTTCCGGGGAAACGTCTTTCCGGGTGCGGGGTGGGCTACAGCACCGCAGGTCTCGCGCGTCAGGGTGTTTAGAGTGGCAAGAAGAATCGCTACTTCTTCCGAAAGAAGGTCGCAATGACCGTGACACAGTTCCCGCTTACCCTGCGCGTCACCGTCAGCGGAGCGACTCCGGACGAGATCAGAGAGAACGCCAGGGCTCAGGCCCACGACTTCTTCGGCCCCGACGCCGAGCTGGACGTCATCAGTGCTGAAGCGGAGTCGGCTGAGGAGCACCGCGATCGCTACCGTGCGACCGTCTGCTTCCGTCGAGTTGCCTGACGTTCTCGGACATGGTCGGCCGGCGTCAGGAGCTCGTGAGGATGACGAGCTGCTGGGTCGCTCTCGTCATCGCGACATAGCGGTCGACCGCTCCTTCGATGCCCTCGCCGAACTCCTCCGGGTCGATGAGGACGACCAGGTCGAACTCGAGCCCCTTCGACAGCTCCGGGCTCAGCGACCGGACGCGGGAGGTCGCCTGGAACGTGGGATCGGCGATGACGCAGGCGGTCCCGTCGGCGTGCTCGGCCAGCCAGGTGTCGAGGATCGAGCCCAGGTCCGCAACGGATCCGTGTACGACGGGGACACCGCTCCGGCGGATGGAGGTCGGCACGTTGGCGTCCGGGAGCGCGGCCCGGATGACCGGCTCGGCCTCCGTCATGATCTCTTCCGGTGTCCGGTAGTTGATGCTCAGGGAGGCCAGGGTGATCCGGTCGAGCCCGACCCGCTCCAGCCGTTCCTGCCACGACTCCGTGAACCCGTGCCTGGCCTGGGCCCGGTCCCCGACGATGGTGAAGCTCCGGGACGGGCAGCGCAGCAGCAGCATCTGCCACTCCGCGTCGGTCAGCTCCTGAGCCTCGTCCACGACGATGTGCGCGAACGGGCCGGCGAGCCGGTCCGGGTCCGCGTCGGGCAGTGCGCCCTCGTCGACCAGGGCCTCCCTGATGTCCTGTCCGTGCAGCATCGTCACCACACCTTCGCCGTCGTCATCGGCCTCGAGCAGGTTGTCGACGACCTGCGCCATGCGCTCGCGTTCGGCGGCGACGGAGGCGGCCTGCCGGCGCTTACGTCGTGACGCCTCCGGGTCGCCGAGCCGCTGCCGTGCCGCGTCCAGGAGCGGCAGGTCGGACACCGTCCAGGCCTGGGCGTCCGCGCGCCGCAGCCGCCGAACCTCGTCGGGGCTCAGCCAGGGAGCGCACATCCGCAGGTAGGCGGGTACGGACCACAGGTCTCCGACGAGGTCGGCCGCCTCGATCAGCGGCCACGCGCGGTTGAAGGTCGTGAGCAGCTCCCTGTTCTGCAGCAGCGACTTGCGGAGCAGGTCAGCCGAGACGTCATCGTCGTCGTGCTTGTCCATCAGGACCGTGAGCAGTTCCTCCCAGATCTGGTCGCGGGCCTCGTTGTGCGGCGTGCCGGGTTCGGGCGCGTCGAACGCCTCGGCCCAGTCGTCGGGGCTCAGCCAGATGTCGGACCAGTGGGTTGTGACCGTCATCCCCTTGGTGGGCGGGTTCTCGTAGAACCTGACGGCAGGCTCGATCGCCTTCACCATGTCCGCGGACGACTTCAGGCGGGCCACGTCCGGGTCGCTCTCGATCGCCGCCGCCGCTCCCTCGGCGACGAGGTCCCGCAGGGTGCAGGTCTGTACGCCCTCCTCGCCGAGGCTGGGCAGGACGTCGGCGACGTAGGCCAGGTACGGCTGGTGCGGACCGACGAACAGCACGCCGCCGCGCCGGTGGCCGAGGCGGGGGTCGGAGTAGAGGAGGTAGGCGGAGCGGTGCAGCGCGACGACGGTCTTCCCCGTACCCGGACCGCCGTCGACGACGAGAGCGCCACGGGATCCCGCGCGGATGATGGCGTCCTGGTCGGCCTGGATGGTGCCGAGCACGTCCCGCATCCGAGGCGACCGGCTGCTGCCCAGGCTGGCGATGAAGGCGGACTGGTCGTCGAGCGCGGCGTGCCCGGCAAGCCCCTCCGAGGTGAACACCTCGTCCCAGTAGTCGCTGATCCGGCCGCGGGTCCAGCGGTACCTGCGGCGGCTGGCCAGCCCCATCGGGTTGCCGTGGGTGGCTCCGAAGAACGGCTCGGCCGCGGGGGAGCGCCAGTCGAGCAGCAGCCGGCGACCCGTGCTGTCCGTGAGGCCGAGCCGGCCGATGTACACCGGCTCGGGGTCGTCCGCGCTGACCATGTGCCCGAGGCACAGGTCCAGACCGAAGCGGCGCAGCGCGCGCAGGCGAGCGGTCAGCCGGTGGATCTCCAGGTCCCGGTCCAGCGCCTGCCGGCCCTTGCCGCCGGGCGCCTTGCGCTCGGCGTCGAGACGGTCGGACAGCTCGGCGATCGACTGCTCGAGGCTCTCGGCGATGGCCGCGAAGTGCCGCTCGTCGCCGGCGATCAGCGCCGGGTCGGCCTTGGGGGAGAGATGGTCGGGAAGATCGAACGCGCTGGTGGTCAGCGGGTTCACATCATCAGCTCCGGGTACGCGCAACTTCATCCCCATTTCCGCAGGTTCTGGCCTCGGCCGACGATTCTGCGGTATGACCCGGGTCTTGCCGCAAGCCCCCCGGTGCGCTATACGTTAAGAGTGGAAAGGAGCGGATCTTCCCCTTTCCCGCATTCTGCGCTTTCGTGATACCCCGGAGCCGCCAGAGGCCGCTCCGGGGATTCGCCCGCGGGTCTCACCGACCTCAGCAGGGTGTGAAGGAGAGCTTCATCTGGCCCTCGAGCGTCCCCCACTGATCGGTGGGCCGATTGCACCCGAACCAGCGCTGCCCGACGAGCTGATCCCTGGCGTAGTAGCTGATGACGACGAGGTTGTCGCCTCCCGGCGGGGGCGGAGGAATGGCGTGAGCCGGGGTCGAGCCGAGAGCGAGCGCGCCGGCAACCAGCGCCCCCGCTAAGATCCCGCGCTTGATTCTCATGAAGGTTCCTCCAGATCAGCCGGCTTTCAGGCCAGAGCGAGCGCCGAGGCCCTTGGGGTGAACTGAGATCACGGTAACCGCGATCGGCGAATGCTGCCAGAAGCAGTCGATCATTCACCCCCGGCAGGGTTCACCAGCGGACCGGCACGGTGCGCAGGCCGCCGACGGCCAGCCCTTCCACGCGTTCCAGCTCCGCCACGGGCACGGCCAGCTCCAGGGTCGGGAGCCTGCGCAGCAGCACCTCCAGCACGACCTGCAGTTCGGTGCGGGCCAGCGCCTGGCCCAGGCAGGAGTGGGCGCCGGAGCCGAAGGCCAGGTGCGGGTTGGGGCTGCGGCTCAGGTCCATCTCGGCCGCGTGCTCGAAGGCGCTCTCGTCACGGTTGGCCGCCGCCATGCTGCAGATCACGGTGGTGCCCTTGGGCAGGACGGTGCCGTTGACCTCGGTCTCCTCCGGCAGGTAGCGGGGCAGGCCGAAGCCGGAGTTGGCGTCGAGGCGCAGCGTCTCCTCGACTGTGGTGCGGATCAGCGACGGGTCGGCCAGCAGCCGCTCCCAGCGGGTACGGTCGGCCAGCAGCATGGAGACCATCTTGCCGATCATGTTGGCGGTGGTCTCGTGCCCGGCGACCAGCAGGGCCATGCCGGTGACCAGGATCTGCAGGTCGTTCAGTCCGCCGTCCTCGGGGCCGCCGGCCGCGATCAGCTCGCTCAACAGGTCGTCGCCGGGCGCGGCGCGCTTGGCGGCGAGGTGGTCGGACATGTACTGGAAGAACTCCGCCTGCGCGGCGTCGATCTCCTCCTTGCTGTAGCGGGTCAGGTTGAGCAGCGTGTCGGACCAGTACGAGAACCGCTCCCGGTCCTCGGCCGGGACGCCGAGCATGTCGCAGATGACGTAGACCGGAAGCGGGAAGCCCAGATCTGCCTTGAGGTCGCCGGGGGCGCCGCGCTTGACCATGTCGTCGATGAGGTCGTCGGCGATCCGCGCCATTGTGGGCCGGATGGCGTTCATGCGCTTGGCGGTGAACCACTTGCCGACCAGGCGCCGCCAGCGCTGGTGCTCCTCCCCGCTGTCGGGGAGGATCGCCGCCATCTCGCTGCTGAACAGTCCGCCGTCCTCCGTGGCCGACAGCCGGGCAGCGTCGGGGGCGTTCAGCAGACGGGTGAATCGCGGGTCGGCCAGCACCTGCTTGACGTCCGCGTAGCGGGTCAGCAGCGTCGCCCGGTCGCCGCTGGGCAGCGTCACGTGGGCCACCGGGCACTTGCCGCGCAACTCGGCCCACTTCGCGGGCGGGTCCAGCGCCGCGTCGCTCGTGATCGGGTAGGTCAGGACCTGCTCATCTGCGCTCATTCGGCGTCTCCTCATGGAGGTCTCGTCATCGAGTGTCGACGGGCCGCTCCCGGACCGCCTGTGGCGGCAAGGAGCGGATGCTCTTTCAGGTGTTCAGGAACTGCTGCCGCAGGAGGCGGGCCTGCTTGGGCATGTTCCAGCCGAGGACGCCGGTGATCCGGCCGTCCTGGCGGTAGACGGCGGCGAAGCGGCGCTGCTCGGGGCCGCCCTCCACGATGGTGACCTCGGCCGCCGGTGACGGCAGGCCATGGGCCTGGATCTTGATGTCGTACTGGTCGGTCCAGAAGTAGGGGATCGGCGTGTACGGGCGATCGGCGCCGAGGAGGTTGGCCGCCACCACCTGGGCCTGCTCGGTGGCGTTGGTGCGGTTCTCCAGGCGCAGCCGCCTGCCCAGACCCGAGTGCTCGAAGGAGGCCACGTCGCCGACCGCGTAGACGCCGGGAGCGGCGCGGCAGCAGGCGTCGCACTCCACCCCGTCGCCCAGCGTGAGGCCGCTGCCGGCCAGCCAGCCGGTCGCCGGGCGGGAGCCGATGGCCACCACGACGGCGTCGGCGGGCAGCACTTCGCCCGTCGCCAGCCGTACCCCCGTGACCCGGCCTTCGGCGCCGATCAGCGCATCGACCGCGACGCCGAGCCGCAGCCGTACCCCGCGCTCCGCGTGCGTGCGCGTGAGCAGGCCGCCGATCTCCTCGCCGAGCTGCTCGCCCAGCAGCGCCGGCCCCATGCCGACGAGGGTGACCTCCAGATTCATGACGCGGGCGGTGGCGGCGAGCTCCGCGCCCAGGACGCCCTCGCCCACGACCACGAGCCGGGTGCCGGCGGTCAGGTGGGCGCGCAGGGTGAGCGCGTCGTCGAGGCCGCGCAGCGCGTGCACGCCGGCCAGGCCGTCCTGGCCGGCGAGCCGGCGTGGGGTCAGGCCGGTGGCGACGACCACGGCGTCGGCCCGCAGCGCCCGGCCGGAGGCGGTGGTGACCGTGCGCTCGGCCGCGTCCAGCGCGACGGCGGGCTCGCCCCGGACGAACTCGGCGTTCAGGGCTTCGAGCTGAGCCGCGGTACGGAGCTGGGCCCGCCCCGGCTCCCAGTCGCCGGCCAGGACCTGCTTCGACAGCGGCGGCCGGTCGTAGGGGAGATGGAGCTCGGCGTCCAGCAGCGTCAGCCGCCCCTGATAGCCGTGCCGCCGCAGCGCCTCCGCCGTGCTCAACCCGGCTGCCGAGGCGCCGGCGATCAGCACACTTCCTGGCGAGGTCACGAGGCGTCGCTCGGGTGAAGAGGGGTGGCCCGGCCTACACGTATCCACATATGTCCAGATCCCTTCGTCCTGCGGTCCACACGTTAGCCTACAGCTGCAAGAAAACCTACAGATGTAGTCGTTCGGTATGCTGGCAGGCGTGGCCACCCGCAAAGAGAGCAGCACCCCCTTGGGCGACCGGCGTGTCCGTCGCACCCGATCAGCGCTGGCGCGGGCGCTGATCCAGCTGGTCGAGCAGCAGGACCTGTCGCGGATCAGCGTCTCCGACGTAGCCGAAGGCGCTGGAGTGAGCCGCTCGGCGTTCTACGACCACTACCGGGACGTCCACGAGCTGGCCGAGGACGCCTGCACCGCGATGATCGACGGCCTGATCGAGTCCTTGCCGGCCCCGGCTCTCGACCCGGCGGACCTGGCGCAGGAGGCGACCCTGTCGCTGACGGCGTTCTTCGCCAGCCTCGCCGAGCACGCGGGGCTGTATCGCGCGCTGTTCGGGCCGCAGGGGAGCGCGCGCGTCGTCGACCACATCCGCCGCCGCATGGCCGCGGTCATCCATGAACACCTGGTCCGGGCCGACGCCGGCGACTCGCGGGAGCGCGTCCCCCATGACGTCACCGCCGCGTTCATCGCGGGGGCGCTCATCGGCGTGGTCGTCGACTGGCTCCAGAGCGGTTGCCGCCGGACGCCGGCCGAGATGGCCACGGTGACCTGGCCGCTCCTGGACGCGCACTACCGCCTCCACGCGGGCGGGGGGAGCTGAGGGCTCCCGTCTCCCCGAGGAGCTGCAAGGCTCCCGTCGTGCGTCGCCCCCCGCTCAGGTCGAAGCGCGGTGGATGACGTGCGGTGCCAGCGAGGCGGGGGTCAGGCGCGGCTCGCGGCCTGACAGGCGCGCCACGACCGCCTCGGCCAGGGACCGGCCCACCTTCTCCAGGTCGAAGGCGATCGTGCTGAGCGGGGGATCGGCCACCTGGGCGAGGGGATGTCGTCGGCGCCCATGACCGCCGGATCTCC
The DNA here is from genome assembly GCF_040654115.1 of Nonomuraea sp. NPDC050786. Lineage (NCBI taxonomy): Bacteria > Bacillati > Actinomycetota > Actinomycetes > Streptosporangiales > Streptosporangiaceae > Nonomuraea > Nonomuraea sp. NPDC050786. Next base: position 82,767 of record NZ_JBFAHJ010000011.1, on the reverse strand, counting down.
GGGCGCGGCGAGCTTGGCGTGGCGCATGCCTGACAGGAGGGCGAACGCGGCCTCGTCGTGCTCTCGCCGAACGCGACGGGCCACGCCCGTCGATCGACCCCGAGACGTCGGCCACGATGACCATCTGCCTCATCAACGGCCTGCAGGCGCGGTGGTTCTTCGACCGTGACTCCGTGAAGGTCGAATCCGCGATCCGGCAGTTCTTCCTCGCGGCTATCCCGGGGTTTTCAGGCGAGGCCCTTCCGTGAGCGCCTGCGGCCACATGAGGTCGGCGGGTTACGCGACCTTGGACGAGGGTGCTGTCCAGGTGTTGCAGGAGCCCGGGTCGCCGGTACGGAAACCGGCCCGGATCCAGTTCTTGATGGTGCTGGTCCTGCCGTACTCGGGGACGTCGCCGGGCTCGTCCCCCTGGACGAACCAGAGGAATTTGTTCCAGTCCTCCGTGGTCTTGCCCTTGATCGGCCAGACGCTCTTCATGAAGGCGCCGCCCAGGCACTCGGCCTGCAGGGACAGGCGGCGTCCCTGCTCGTGGTGCTCGGCCTTGCTGCGAGCTCTGAGGTCCTCGCCGGCGTCGTACATGCCGACCAATTTCAGTACGTGGTAGCTGTACATCGACGCGGCCGTGTCGAAGAGCCAGAGGTCGGTAGGGGTGTCGAGCCATGACTTGCCGACCTGGAAGGTCAGTGTGCGGTCCCAGTCGCAATACCACGCCTGGGAATCCTCGATGCCGTTCTCGGAACCGCAGTACTTCTCGGGCAGGCGCGTCACGTGCCGGACCTTGACCGGCTCATAAGGCAGGCCGGCTTTTTTCAGGTGCGGCCCCCACGTGTTCTCCAGGCAGCGGATGACCTCGTCGATGTAGGCACGGGCCTGGGTGCGGTTCTCGGGCTTGGCCGGCAACTCGTCGCACGTCGTCGTGGGCAGCTCGCCCGACTGGTACAGCGGGTTTTTGGTGAGCACCGGGTTTTTCACCGGATATGCCGAGGCGTGCGCGGCAGGGGTTCCGGCTAACGGGGTGATGAGGGCGCAGGCGAGTGCCGCAATTTTGAGAGGTTTCACGTCGGGCGAGAATAAGGCTTTCACCGTAAATCGCGCTAGATCAAATCATGAAGGGGCGCGGGAAGACGGCCGATATCGATGTGGTCGAGTATCCGGGCGGCGGGCTCGAACTCGCGACGACGCTCACCGTCCGCCAGAGCACGGCCCCACCCCCTGACCGGGGTCTCAAGCCCTGAGCGCCACGCCGGGCCGCGGCGTGATCGTCCCGGATCGCCGCAGCAGCTCCGCCAGCTCGGTCCGTGAGGTGATGCCCAGCTTGGGAAAAGCGCGGTAGAGGTGGTAGCCGACGGTCCGCGGGCTGAGGAAGAGCTGGGCGGCGATCTCCCGGTTGGACGACCCCTGCGCGGCGAGGAACACCACGTGCCGCTCCTGCGGCGTCAGCCCGCGCAGTGCTTCCGGCAGCCGCTCGGCCGGGCTCGCCTCCCCGGCCGCGCTCAGCTCGGCCGCGGCGCGCTCCGCCCAGGGGAGCACGCCCAGCTGCTCGAACGCAGCCCGCGCGGCGCGCAGGTGAGAGCGGGCTTCGGACCTGCGCCTGACCCGGCGCAGCCACTGCCCGTAGGCGAGCTCGGTCCTGGCCCGCTGGAACGACGCCAAGGACGGGCCGTGCAGGTCGAGCGCGCGGGTGAAGAGCGGCTCCGCCTCGCCGTCCGGCGCGACCAGCGCCCGGCAGCGCAGCGCCACCGCGCCCACCCAGCGCTGGCGCGTGTCACCCGCCCACCGCTCCAGCAGGGCGAGCGGCTCGGCGGCGGCACCGGGCAGGTCGGCCTGGACGGCCGCGTCGACCAGGTCCGCCGCGCAGCGGACCGCGACCACCGGGTGGTGCGCGGGTCCGGCGACCACGCGCTCGAGGTGGCCCACAGCGGCGACCGCCCGGCCCAGTCCCAGCTCCAGCAGGCCGAGCGCCCAGGTGGCCAGTGCCGCGCTGGCCGGCGCGTCGTGGTCGGCGCAGTAGGCCAGGCTCGACTCGGCGTAGGCCCGGCAGCGCTTCTCGTCGCCGCTCAACGCGGCGATCAGCGCGACCAGGCCGCTCAGGTGCCCGATCCGGTGGGTCTGGCCGAGGTCGCCGGCGAGTTTCAGCCCCTCGGTGGCCTGGCTGAGCGCTTCGGCGTTGCGGCCGCTCAGCAGGAGGGCCTGGGCCTGGAGCTGCAGGGCGTACGGCAGGAGTCCCATCAGGTCCTGGTGGCGGCAGTCGGTCACCAGCGTGGAGGTCAGGCGTAGCGCCGAGCCGGCGTCGGCGGCCATCAGCCCCAACGAGGTGGCGGTGATGGCCTGCTGAGTGGCCAGGGCGGGCGTGTGCTCGACCAGCTCGCCGATGGCCGAGAAGCCGCTGAGCGGGCCACCGGCCATGACCTTCGCCAGCGGGGGCAGCGACCGGGCCAGCGGAGCGGACCAGGTGGGCCGGGCTGCTGATCGCACGGCCTGCGAAGGCGCCGGCGCAGCCTCCGGGGTCGGCCCGGCCTCCGGGGTCGGCGTGGCCTCCGGGGTCGGCGTGGCCTCCGGGGTCGCCCAGACGGCGGCGGCGATCTGGACGGCGAGCCCCTCGTCGCCGCTGTAGCCGGACAGGCGGATCGCGTCGGCGATCATGACGACGGCCGTGGCGTCGTCGCCGATCCTGGCCGCCGAATCCAGCAGCATCCGCGCGGCCCTGGCCGGCGAGCCGGTCTCGGACTCCACGGTGGCCAGCACGCGGGCGGCCGCGGCCAGCGTCGAGGGTTCGGCGCTCAGCTCGGTCGCGCGGGTCGCCAGGTCCGCCGCCCGGCGCAGCTGGCCGGCGTCGCACGCGGCGTGCGCGGCGGCGGCATGGCGCCGGCCGCGTGGCTCGGGGTCGGTGGTCAGCTCGGCCGCGCGCTCCAGCGCCGACGATGTCCCGATGGTCTCCAGCTCGCGCGCGATCTCCTCGTCGGGCTGCAGCGCGGCGGCGGCGAGATGCCAGACCCGCCGCTCGGGCGACGTCTCGGCCAGGGCCAGGTGCGCGGCGACGCGGGCCGAGATCGGCGCGGACTGGTAGGCGGCGACCAGGACCAGCAGATGGCGAGGGGTGAGCCCGGTCGGCCGCACCTCGACCAGCTGGGCGGTCTCGGCGGGCTCCAGATCGGCCAGGGTCGCTCCGGCGGCGGAGAAGAGCCCGGACCGTGAGGCCGGGAGTGTCCCGGTGGTGGGGAGGGGCTCGGGCCGTGAGGCCGGGAGTGTCCCGGTGGTGGGGAGGGGCTCGGGCCGTGAGGCCGGGAGTGTCCCGGTGGTGGGGAGGGGCTCGGGCCGTGAGGCCG